>NZ_JBEYZY010000002.1:303710-361452 GCF_040646295.1 Streptomyces sp. NPDC046197
TGGCGCGCGGGACGTTGGTGGGTTCGGTGGACGCCCGGGCGGTTTCGGGCAGGCCGGTGGCGCGGACGCGTTCGGGGGTTCGGCGGGCGCGGGCGACTTCGGTGACGGTGCGGCCTCCGGCCGAGGCGGTGGCGGTGCGGCCTCCGGCGGAGTGGGTTCGTTCGGTGGTGCTGGTGGCGCGCGGGACGTTGGTGGGTTCGGTGGACGCCCGGGCGGTTTCGGGCAGGCCGGTGGCGCGGACGCGTTCGGGGGTTCGGCGGGCGCGGGCGGCCGGGCTTCCGGGCATCGTCCGGATTCGGGTGCTCCGGGCGGCCCGGTGGGCGGTGCGGGAGATCCCGAGGCGGCGCGGCGGGCCGCGATCGAGGCGCGGGCGGTCGGTGGACTGCCCGCGGCCGGGGCCGACCCGGCGAGCGCGGCCGGGGCGCCGGGGGCGCCGGCCCGGCGGGCGCCGGAGAGCACCGGGGACATCAGGGCCGCGCGGGCGGGCGCGATCGCCGCGTACCGCGCAGGCGCCCGGGCGGCGGCCCGGGTGCAGCAGGCGCAGCAGAGTGCGCGCGCCGCGCTGCCCGGCGCCCGGCCGCCCGCCGAGGGCGATCCCCGGACCAGCGGCACCTCCCAGTCGCCGTATGCCCCCGGACAGGGCGCGGACCACCTGGCCGGCGGCACGCCCCCGGGCCGGATCGCCGACCCCTACGGCGTCCAGGCCGCCCCCTGGCCCGGCGCCGTCCCCCGCACCGGGTCCGGCGGCGCGGCACCGGCCACCGAGCAGGGCCAGGTACGCCCGGCGCTTCCCGCCGGGGGCAGCGTCGGCGGGGGGCAGCAGGGTTCCGCGGCCGGGTTCGCCGCGGATGCCGCCCCCGGCGTCCCGGAACTCGCGAGCGCGCCCCCCGACCGGCCCTCCACCCGCTGGGACGACCTCGCCGCCGGCACCCCCGTACGGAGGGGACCCGCCACCGCGTTGGCGGCCGAGCGGGCACGGCAGGCGCGGATGACCGTGGTCGGGCCGGTGACGGAGCGATGGGCGCCGGAACAGGCCGGGCCGGTGCACGAGAACTGGCAGCTGGCCGCGCCCATCGGGCCCGCGACCGACCTGTGGGCGCTGGGCGCGCTGCTGTTCCGCGCCGTGCAGGGGCACGCCCCGTACCCGGAGGAGTCGACCGCCGAGCTGGTGCAGCTGGTGTGCGCGGAGCCGCCCGCCTTCGCCGAGGAGTGCGGACCGCTCAGGCCCGTCGTGGAGTCGCTGCTGCGTCAGGACCCCACCGACCGGCTCGACTTCGAGGAACTGAGCGGCTGGCTGCGTTCGCTGGTGCGGTCCGCGCCCGAGGCGGAGGCCGGCGCGCACGTCGTCGCCGCCCCGCCCGCCGACCCGAGCCGGCTGCCGGTCGTCCGCCGCCGGGGCGAGCTGGTGCGCAGGCGGCGCGCCGGGCTGCCCGCCCCGCACGGCAGGCACAAGCGGCCCGGCAAGGAGGCCCGTTCACCGCGCCGCCTGGGCCGCACGCTGCTCCTGCTGGTCCTGCTCGTGCTGGCCGCGGCGATCGCCTACGCGATGCTGTTCATGCCGAAGTCCGGCCACGACGGCGCGGCCGGCGGCGACCGCACCGGAGCCGCGGGCGAGGCGTCCCCCGCCCCCGCGCCCTCCTCCGGTGGCGCGAGCGGCGCGCCCCGGTCCGGTCAGACCTCACCATCCGCGGACAACAGCGCCTCGCAGTCGACCGGTTCCGCCGAGACACAGACGACCGGCCCCGACGCCGCGGCGGGCTTCACCCTGCGCAAGGACGCCGGCTTCGAGATCGCCGTCGCCAAGGGCTGGGACCGCGCGCCGAAGAACGACCACGGCCAAGTGGTGTACTCGCACGGCGGTTTCGAACTCATCGTGGTGCCCGGCCGGGACGGCGCGGCCGAGTTCGGCAGCGACCCGATGGCGTACCAGCGGGAGAAGGAGTCCGAGCTCCAGGGCTACCGCGACTCCAGCTGGGCCACCTCCTCCGGGATGCGGACCATCCAGGTCGGCGGGCGGACCATGGCCGAGGGCCAGTTCACCTGGACCGACGCCGCCGGGCACGAGCTGTTCGTACGCAACCTCGCCATCCTTCTCGACGGGCGCTACCACGTGGTGCAGGTGCGCGGCCCGGAGACCCAGCGGGACGAAGTGACCAAAGTGTACGAGCAGGCGTCGGCGACCTACCGGTTCACGGGTTGATTCCGGCGGATCCCGCCCGTCTTGGGAAGCGACAACCGTCACAGTGCGGTCTCCTTGGCACCCCGCTGGTTCCCTGTTCGAGGGGTGGTCCTTACTCTGACCCTGTCAAGACCATTGCGGGGAAACGTGAATCAGATGCAGGGCCTGCTCCTCGCGGGCCGCTACCGGCTCGCCGACGCCATCGGCAGCGGTGGCATGGGCCGGGTGTGGCGCGCGCACGACGAGGTGCTGCACCGGGCCGTCGCCATCAAGGAGTTGACCGCCGCGCTCTACGTCTCCGAGAGCGACCAGGCGGTCCTTCTGGCGCGCACCCGGGCCGAGGCGCGCGCGGCCGCGCGGATCAACCACTCCGCCGTCGTCACCGTGCACGACGTGCTGGAGCACGACGGCCGGCCGTGGATCGTCATGGAGCTGGTCGAGGGTCACTCGCTGGCCGACGCGGTCAAGGAACAGGGCCGCGTGGAACCGACGGAGGCGGCCCGCATCGGGCTGTGGGTGCTGCGCGCGCTGCGCGCCGCCCACGCCGCCGGGGTACTGCACCGTGACGTCAAGCCCGGCAACGTGCTGCTCTCCCACGACGGCCGCGTCCTGCTCACCGACTTCGGCATCGCCCAGATCGAGGGCGACACCACCATCACCCGCACCGGGGAGGTCGTCGGCTCGGTCGACTACCTGGCCCCCGAGCGCGTCCGCGGCCACGACCCGGGCCCGGCCTCCGACCTCTGGGCGCTCGGCGCCACGCTGTACACGGCGGTCGAGGGCCTGTCCCCGTTCCGCCGCACCTCGCCGCTGACCACCATGCAGGCGGTCGTCGACGAGGAGCCCGCCGAGCCCAAGAACGCCGGTCCGCTCACCCCGGTCATCACCGCCCTGCTGCGCAAGGACCCGGCCACCCGGCCGGACGCGGCCGCGGCGGTGCAGATGCTGGCGGAGGCGGCGGAGGGGCGCCGGCCCAGCGCGGCGCAGGCGTATGTGCCGACCCAGTCGGTCGGAACCCATGGACACTCGGTCCCCGCCGGGACGGAAACCGCCGCGACGACGCGGTACCAGCCGGCGGCCACTCCGACGGCCGTCGGCCCGGCACACGCCCCGGCCCCCGCTCCGGCCCCGGCCAGGCGCCGCCGACTGCGCACCTTCGCTCTCGTGGTCGTGCTCGCTGCGCTCATCGGCGGGGGCACCGCGATCGCGCTGCAGAAGTGGGACGACCGCCGACAGCAGGACGACATCCATACGGCCGCGTCGAACACGCCCGCGCCGAGCCCGACGCACACCGGCGGCGCTGCGTCGAACGACCTCCCGGCCGGCTGGGTGCGCCGCACCGACCCCTACGGTTTCAGCATCGCCGTGCCCGGCGAGAAGTGGAAGCGACAGGAGTTCGACAAGGCCACCCATCAGGTCGACTACACGCCCGACGGTGGGAAGCACTTCATCCGCATAGCCATCGACACCTCACCGGACTTCGCCACCGCCCACGATCACCAGCTCGACCTGGAGCAGCAGCTGCAGCGGCTGGTCGACTACAAGCGGGTGACCCTCCAGGCCAACACCTACCGTGACCGTTCGGGCTCGCTGTGGGAGTACACCTGGAACGCGCTGCCGAGGGACACGCCGTTCCCCGGGCCGCGCCACGCCATCGAGGAGACGTACTTCTCCCGCGACGGTATCGAGTACGCCATCTACATGTCCTCGCCGGCCAAGGACTGGGCGACCACGGAGAAGCAGTTCAAGTCGGTGCTGCAGGGCTGGAGTCCGGACTCCGCCTGACCGCTCGGCCCTGCGCCCTGTGCGATGGTGCGCCTCCGGTGCGCCCCTTTGGCTCACTCTCGGCCCCGGAGGGCGGCGGTTCTATGCGGCATGATGGGGCGCATGGGGACCGAGGGGGACGACCTCCGTGTCATCGCGGGCCGTTACCGCCTTCAGGCGCGGCTCGGGCGCGGGGGCATGGGCGTGGTGTGGCAGGCGACCGACCAACTGCTCGGCCGGCGGGTGGCGGTCAAGGAACTCCCGTTCGACGAGACGCTCTCCGCCGAGGAGGCCCGCCTTCAGCGCGACCGCACGCTGCGCGAGGCCCGCGCGGTCGCCCAGCTGCGCCACCCGCACATCATCGTCGTCCACGACGTCGTCGAGCAGGACGAACGCCCGTACATCGTGATGGAGTTGATCGACGGCGGCTCGCTCGCCGACCGGATCGCCACGCACGGCCCGATCGACGCCGGCGAAGCCGCCCGGATCGGCATCGCCCTGCTCAGCGCGCTGCGCACGGCGCACGAGGCGGGGGTCCTGCACCGTGACATCAAACCCGCCAACGTCCTGGTGGAGTCCGGCACCGACCGGGTCGTCCTCACCGACTTCGGCATCGCCCAGGTCGCGGGCGCGACCACGCTCACCGAGACCGGCTCCTTCGTCGGCTCGCCCGAATACACGGCGCCCGAGCGGATGTCCGGGGCCCGGACCGGCCCGGAGTCCGACCTGTGGTCGCTGGGGGCGCTGCTGTGCACGGCCCTGAGCGGCGAATCGCCTTTCCGCCGCGACTCGTTGGGCGGCATCCTGCACGCGGTCGTCTTCGACGAGATCCGGCCACCCGCGCAGGCCGCGCCGGTCCTTCCCGTCGTACGGGGGCTGCTGGAACGCGATCCGGACCGGCGGCTGGACGCGGCCGAGGCGGAGCGGATGCTGCGGGCCTTCCTCGACTCGGGCCGCACCCCGCAGCCACCGTCCCGCTACAGCCCCACGCAGCGGGACGTGCCCGGGCCGCCCCAGGGGGTCACGCCGCCGGTGACGCCGCCCGACGCACGGCCGTCCGAGACACCGACCCCGCACTCCACCCGGGGTGTGCTGGTCGCGGCGCTGCTGGTGGCCGCGATGGCCGGGGCGGGAGTGTCCGCCGCGGCCCTGCTGATGCAGGGAGGCGGGAACGGGGCCGGTACGCCGACGAGTTCGCCGCGCACCGCGGTCACCGCCCCGGCGGGCAAGGGCACCGGCAAGGCGTCCTCACCGGGCGCGCCGACCAGCCCGGCCTCCGCCTCGAAGGGCAGCGCCGGCCGGTCCTCGCCCGCCGCCCACGGCCCCACCGCGCCCTCTGGCTACCACACGGTCCATGACCCGGCCGGTTTCTCGGTCGCCGTGCCGGACGGCTTCACCCGCAAGCCGCAGGGCGAGCGCATCTTCTACATGTCGCCGGGGGAGACCTTCCGCCTGGGCATCAAGATCGCCGATCCGGGGGCGGGCGGCCCGCTCGCGGTGATGCGCCGCTCGGACGCCGCCGGTCCCGCCGACAACCCCGGCTACCACGACGGCGAGGTCACCGCGGTCACGCACGACGGACAGCCCGCGGCCCTCTGGGAGTTCACCTGGAACGGCTTCAGCGCGGCCGAGGGACCGCGGCACACGTACGACCTGTGCTGGGACCAGAACGCACAGATGTACGACGTGTGGGTCTCGGCTCCGGTCGGGAAGGTGCGGGAGGCCAAGGAGTACTTCGACGTGGCGCTGGACACGTTCCTCGTCGGCTAGTGCCCCAGCAGGCAACGTTGCCTGCCGGCACCCCCTAGGTCACGGGTCTGTGACCGCGGGGCCCCCGCGGTGGAGGCGGGTGCGGTCGGCGCGATGTGGATGGACCCATGAGCAGTCACGGGGGAGCCCGCTACGAGGCCGACGAGCCGACCAGTTTTGTGCTGCAACCGCCCGCCCCGCAGGCACGGGTGCCGCATTCCCGGAACCCCCGTCCCCCTGCGCCTCGCCCGCGCCCGCACCCGACGCGGGAACCGGCCGGCTGATCGCCGGACGCTACCGGCTGCTCGCCAGGCTGGGCCACGGCGGCATGGGGACCGTGTGGCGGGCCAAGGACGAGACCATGGACCGCGAGGTCGCCGTCAAGGAGCCCCGCGGTGTCCTCGGACTTCCTCAGCAGGGTCAGGCCGACACGGATGCTGCCGCTCCAGTCGCTGTAGGCCACCCAGTGGGTCTTGTCCGTCTTCCGGTCCGGCACCGAGCGCTGGTAGTCGCCGGGCACCGCCAGTGTCGCGGCTCGCTCGGCGTGGTCCTGTACACCGCCGCGGAGGGCGTCTCCCCGTTCCGCCGCAGCAACACCCCGGCCACCCTCCAGTCGGTGCTCAACGCGGTGCCCGTGCCGCCGGCCGCCGCCCCGGGCCCGCTCGCCGAGGTCGTCACGGGCCTGCTGCAGAAGGACCCGGCGCGCCGCCCGGACGCGGCCCGGGTGCGCGCCCTGCTGGAGGCGGCCGCGAAGGAGCCCGCACCACCGACGCCCACGCAGGTGGTGCGGCAGGCCGAAGGCACCGGCACGGACGGGGCGCGGCGCCGCTTCCGGCTCGGGCGCACGGCGTGGGCCGGGCTCGGCGCGGCGGTCGTCGCGGGAGCCGGCGGTCCGGGGCCGGCGGTCCGGGGCCGGCGACCCGGGGAAAAAGTGATCGGGTATTCGTTCTCCCGCACAATCTCCCTGTACAACGCGCTGATCAGCGCGTTCGTTGCCAGTGATCACTGGCGGTGTGTGAGCACTCGGTGAATCCCCATTACCGACGGGTACACAAAGCCCCCGCCGCGGCATACCCTGCGCCTCATGACGGACTCGCAGGCCCCGGAGAAAACCGGCACGAATCCCCTGGCCCCCGCCCCCGCGGGCGCCCGCACCGCCGCCGACGTGGTCACCCCCGAGCTGGTGGCCCAGCTCACCAAGGGCGTGGCCGGATCCGGCCGGACCGCCAACCACACGCCGTTCACCGGCGAGAAGCTCGCCGACCTGCCCGAGTCCACCCCCGAGGACGTCGCCCTGGCCTTCGAGCGGGCCCGCGCCGCCCAGGCCGTCTGGGCGCAGACCCCCGTACGGCAGCGCGCGGCCGTCCTGCTGCGCTTCCACGACCTGGTCCTCGACCGCCAGGCCGAGGTCCTCGACCTCATCCAGCTGGAGACCGGCAAGGCGCGCCTGCACGCCCACGAGGAGGTGCAGGCCGTCGCCGTGGCCGCCCGGCACTACGGCCGCAGGGCCGCCGCCTACCTCAGGCCCAAGCGGCACACCGGCGCCATACCCACCCTCACGCGCGTCACCGAACTGCGCCACCCGCGCGGTGTCGTGGGCCAGATCGCCCCCTGGAACTACCCGCTGGAGCTGTCGGTCGGTGACGCGCTGCCCGCCTTCGCCGCGGGCAACGCGGTCGTCATGAAGCCCGACACGGAGACCTGCCTGACCGCCCTGTGGGCCCGGGACCTGCTTATCGAGGCAGGGCTGCCCACCGAGGTCTTCCAGGTGGTCCTCGGTGACGGACCGGTCGTCGGTCCGGAGGTCGTCAAGCGCGCCGACTACGTCTCCTTCACCGGCTCCACCCGCACCGGCCGCGAGGTCGCCCAGAGCGCCGCCGCCCGCCTGGTCGGCGTCTCCCTCGAACTCGGCGGCAAGAACGCCATGCTGGTGCTGCAGGACGCCGACATCGAGAAGGCCGCCGCGGGCGCCGTCCGCGCCTGCTTCTCCTCGGCGGGCCAACTGTGCATCTCCATCGAGCGCCTGTACGTCCACGAGTCCGTCGCGGACGCCTTCCTGGAACGCTTCGCCGCGCGCACCAAGGCGATGCGGCTCGGAACCTCCCTCGCCTACGGCGCCGACATGGGCTCGCTGGTCGGCGAGCGACAACTGGAGACCGTGACGCGGCACGTGGAGGAGGCCCTCGCCAAGGGCGCCAGGCTCGTGGCCGGAGGCACCGCCCGCCCGGACATCGGCCCCTACTTCTACGAGCCGACCATCCTCGACGGCGTCGATGCGCCGATGGCCGTGTGCACCGAGGAGACCTTCGGCCCGGTCGTCTCCATCTACCGGTTCAGCACCGAGGACGAGGCCGTCGAGCGCGCCAACTCCACGCCGTACGGCCTGAACTCGTCGGTCTGGACGCGGGACGCCCGGCGGGGCCGTGAGGTCGCCGCCCGGCTGCGCACCGGCACGGTGAACGTCAACGAGGGCTACGCCCCGGCCTACGGCAGCGTCCAGTCGCCGATGGGCGGCATGAAGGACTCCGGCCTGGGCCGCCGGCACGGCTCCGAGGGCATCCTCAAGTACACCGAGGCCCAGACCGTGGCCCACCAGCGGCTGCTGCCGATGGCTCCGTCACTGGGCATGGACGACGAGAAGTACGCCGCGCTCATGAGCCGGAGCCTGAAGCTGATGAAGGCGTTCCGTTTCCGCTAGATGCCGCCGGTAGATGCCGCCGGACTCCGGCAGTTCTCAACGAGGAGAGCACGTGTCACAGGAGAACTCTGCCCACGCCCAGGACGACGGGGGCCACGACTACGACGTCATTGTCGTCGGGTCCGGCTTCGGCGGCTCCGTCACCGCCCTGCGTCTGACCGAGAAGGGGTACCGGGTCGGTGTACTGGAAGCCGGTCGCCGATTCACCCGCGACACCCTCCCGAAGAACTCCTGGGACCTGAAGAACTACCTGTGGGCCCCCAGGCTCGGCATGTACGGCATCCAGCGCATCCATCTGCTGGGCAACGTGATGGTGCTGGCGGGCGCCGGGGTCGGCGGCGGTTCCCTCAACTACGCCAACACCCTCTACGTACCCCCGAAGGCGTTCTTCGACGACCCGCAGTGGCGGGACATCACCGACTGGCAGGACGAGCTGAAGCCGTTCTACGACCAGGCGCAGCGCATGCTGGGTGTGCGGCTCAACCCGACGATGACGCCGTCCGACGTGCACCTGAAGGCGGCGGCCGAGCGGATGGGTGTCGGGGACACCTTCCACATGGCGCCGGTCGGGGTGTTCTTCGGAGACGGCGAGGACGCCGACGGGACGGCCCGGGTGAAGCCGGGCGAGCCGGTCGCCGACCCCTACTTCGGCGGGACGGGACCGGACCGCAAGGCCTGCACCGAGTGCGGCGAGTGCATGACCGGCTGCCGGCACGGCGCGAAGAACACCCTCAACGAGAACTACCTGTACCTCGCCCAGAAGGCGGGCGCGGTCGTGCACCCCATGACGACGGTCGTGTCGGTCACGGACGACTCGCGCGGCGGGTACGCGGTCGCCACCCTGCCCACCGACAACAAGAAGAAGGGCACGGGCCGGATCTTCACCGCCCGCCGGGTCGTCCTCGCCGCCGGCACCTACGGCACCCAGACGCTGCTGCACCGCATGAAGGCGGGCGGCCAACTGCCCCACCTCTCCGGCCGCCTGGGCGAACTCACCCGAACCAACTCGGAGGCAGTGGTCGGCGCCCAGACCGACAACCGGCGCTACCGCAGGGCGACCGGCGAACCCAGGGCCGACTTCACGCGCGGAGTCGCCATCACGTCGTCCGTCCACCCCGACGAGAACACCCACATCGAGCCGGTCCGCTACGGCAAGGGCTCCAACTCGATGGGTGGCCTGTCCATCCTCCAGGTCCCCTACGCGGAGGGCTCCTCCCGGGTCGCGGCCTGGCTGCGCAACGCCGCCCGTCATCCGCTGCTCGTCCTGCGCTCGCTGTCCAACCGGCGCTGGTCGGAGCGGACCATCATCGGCCTGGTGATGCAGTCCCTGGACAACTCCCTGACGACGTATCTGAAGCCGGACGGCGTGGGCAAGGGGCTGCTGACGGCGCGCCAGGGCCACGGCTCGCCCAACCCCAAGCAGATCAGGGCCGCCACCGAGGGCGCGTCCGCGCTCGCCGCCGAGATCAACGGCTTCGCGGGCTCCAACGTCGGCGAGCTGATGGGCACTCCGCTCACCGCCCACTTCCTCGGCGGCTGCCCGATCGGGGCCACCGCCGAGTCGGGGGTGATCGACCCGTACCACCGGCTGTACGGCCACCCCGGCATCTCGGTGGTCGACGGGGCGGCGGTGTCGGCGAACCTGGGCGTCAATCCGTCCCTGACCATCACCGCCCAGGCCGAGCGGGCGATGGCGTACTGGCCGAACAAGGGGGAGGCCGACTCGCGCCCGTCGCCGGGGGCGGCGTACCAGCGCCTCGCGCCGGTCGAGCCGAAGGCCCCGGTGGTTCCGGCGGACGCGTTCGGCGCGCTGCGGCTGCCGTTCCTGGGAATGCCGGCGGTACCGCCGAAGAAGTGATCGGTGCGGCAGGAGGAAGCAACAGGAGGAAGCAACAGGAGGAAGCAAGTAGAACCAAGAGACAGCGAGAACCGGCGGGATCCGGCGAGAACCGGCGGGAAAAGACGAGGGACCCGCGCCCCCCTCCTGGCGCAGGTCCCTCTTCTTGCGGTGGTCCTACGACGCGTTACGCGTCCGCACCGGCCTTGCGGCGACGCACGACGAAGATCGCACCCGCACCGGCGACGACCGCGGCGCCGCCCACCAGGCCGATCATCGGCAGCGCGGAGCTGGAACCGGTGGAGGCGAGGCTGCCGGTCGGCGGGATCTCCTTGGCACCGCCCTGCGGCTCCTTGCCGCCGGCCGGCTTGGTGCCCTTGCCGCCGGGCTTGGCCTCACCGGGGTTGTCGTTGCTGCTGCCCGGCTTGAGGACGGTGAACTCGTAGGAGTCGAACGCGCTGTGCACGCAGTTCTTCTCCTGGTCGACGTAACCGCCGAATCCCACGCTGAAGCCGTCGCCCACGGGGGCCTTCGCGGTGATGTCGACGCGCAGCTGGATGTCGACCGTCTGCTTGGGGCCGAGCGGCGTCTCACCGAAGTAGACACCGTTGCCGAACTCCTGCGCGATGGACTCCCACTTCTTGGACTGGGGGTTGAAGTACTCCAGCCGCGCGTAGGTGATCAGCCAGTCCTTCTCGTTCTCGCTCATCGAGTCGTTGTCGACGACGGCCAGCCACCGCACCTGGCCGAGGGACTGGTCGCTGTGGTTGGCCGCGGTGAGCTTGAAGGTGTGCCAGCCGCTGCCGGCGACGATCTTGCCGGGCAGGCCGGAGACCGCGATGGTGAGCTGGGAGCCGGGGTCGACCTCGCCGTCCGTGCAGGGCGTCGGGTCGGGGGTGGGCTCCGCGGAGTGGGACGGCGTCGCGGACGTCGAGGCCGACGCGGAGGCGGATGCGGACGTGCTCGGCGAAGCGGAAGCGGAGGAGCTCGGCGCGGGAGAGGTGGTGGTGGACTCGCTCGCGGACGGCGACTGGCTCCCGCTCGGCGACTCGCCGGCGCTCACACTGGCACTCGGCGAGGAGCTCTGGTCGTCGGACGCGTACGCGGCCGGTGCCGCGAGCAGCGCAAGCGGGGCTATCGCGGCCGTCGCGGCGGCTGCTGCCATGGCACGGCGAAGCTTCATGAAGACCTCGGGATGTCCGGTGTACCGCGGCTTCGCGGTACGAACGTTGGGAGAGGCCTCCGCGTGTGGGGCGCGGGAGTGGCCCGTGGTTCCGCAGATGTGACCTTGGAAGCCTGTGAAAGGTTGCACTGCTCTTCACCGGACTCTTATGTGGCCTGTGTCACACAGGCCCCCACTCGCCCACAGGGGAAGGGCCCCGCGGGACTTGGCCGCGGGGCCCTTCTTTCGTCAGCACCGACGTCAGGGCAGCGCCGGTGCCTGAGGAGCGGCGCCGGGGGGTTGCGCCGCTTGCTCGACATGCTCCAGGTCGGCGCCCCGGCGCACTTGAGGCGCACGGTTGGTCTCGACCTCTGGCGGTCGGGCGGTGCACTGCAAGGCGGTTGTCCGGGCGGGGACTTGGGGTCCGGGGGCTTTCTACGCATCGTGCTGGATGAGCGCCGCGCCCGCAACCGTTTGACCCAGCCCTGTGCATTTTTCTGTTTTCGCCGGTCGGCTTTCCCGCCGGCCGGCCCCGGGCGTCCCCGGAGCCGGCCTTTACCTGGGTGACCGGGCTGCTGTCCCCTGCCGTCCGGTCACTTCCCTGGGGCGAGGTCCCACGACGCACAGCACGATCCGAACGCCTCATCGCCCCAGAGAGCCACGCGTGGTTCCTTCAGTCCGCCCCTGGCTGGCACGGACACCCGGTGCAACGAGACGCCCGCGTGGCGGTCACGCGCCGTACGGGTGAGAGCTTCGGACGCGTGTCCGCCGCTCAGATCCGGCCGCGGCACAGCTCGAGCAGGGTCATGGCGAGCGCGGTGCCCGGCTTGCCCAGCGCCTCCCTGTAGTGGCCGAGGATCTCCATCTCGCGGGAGAGGTTCACGCGCCGGCCGCCGGAGGCGATCCGGGCCTCCTGGACGACGGCGGACACGGCCATCCGCTCCTGGACCAGGCCGATGATGCGGTCGTCGAGTGCGTCGATGCGCTCGCGGGCACCGGTGATCACGTCGGCGGCCTCGGGGGTGCGGGCGCCGGTCTTCTCGGTGGTCTGCGTCGTGGTGGCGGTCATGTCGGAGGCTCCTCGTCGGAACGGGACGCGGTGCCCCGGAGCGGCAGGATCCGGAAAACGCCAGGCGCCCCGGACCTTGTCGGCCCGGGGCGCCTGGGAAGTCGCTTGTCAGTGGCTCAAGCAGCACGACCATGGCAGCCGGTGGGCCGGTTGCCATAGGTAAACAGGAAGGTCGTCTGCGCGAGCATGCGGCCAGTATGCCACGGCGCCTTCCCCCGCGGCCGAGATCGGTGGTGGGCGGGCACGGGCCGGGGGTCTGGGGGCGGAGTCCCCGGCGGCGAGGCCGCGCACGGCCGCCCCGGTAGAATCGTCAGCACAAGACCCCCGCCCACCCGCCGGAAGGCACCCCGTGTCATCAGCGACCCCCGCCGCCCCCGACACCGTCCTGGTCGTCGACTTCGGCGCGCAGTACGCCCAGCTCATCGCCCGTCGCGTCCGCGAGGCCCGGGTCTACAGCGAGATCGTGCCGAGCACCACGCCGGTCGAGGAGATGCTCGCCAAGAACCCGGCGGCGATCATCCTGTCCGGCGGCCCCTCCTCGGTGTACGAGGAGGGCGCCCCGACCGTGGACCGCGCCCTGTTCGAGGCCGGGGTCCCGGTCTTCGGCATGTGCTACGGCTTCCAGCTGATGGCGCAGTCCCTCGGCGGCACCGTCGACAACACCGGAGCGCGCGAGTACGGCCGTACCGGCCTCCACGTGTCCCGGCCGTCCTCCACCCTCTTCGAGGGCACCCCGGACGAGCAGGCGGTGTGGATGTCGCACGGCGACGCCTGCTCGGCGGCCCCCGAGGGCTTCTCGGTGACGGCCTCCACCGACGTGGTCCCGGTCGCCGCCTTCGAGAACGACGACAAGAAGCTCTACGGCGTCCAGTACCACCCCGAGGTCATGCACTCCACGCACGGCCAGCAGGTCCTGGAGCACTTCCTCTACCGCGGCGCGGGCCTGAGCCCCTCCTGGACCACGGGCAACGTGATCGAGGAGCAGGTCGCCACGATCCGTGAGCAGGTCGGCGACAAGCGGGCGATCTGCGGTCTGTCCGGCGGAGTGGACTCGGCGGTCGCCGCCGCCCTCGTCCAGAAGGCCATCGGCTCCCAGCTGACCTGTGTGTACGTCGACCACGGCCTGATGCGCAAGGGCGAGACCGAGCAGGTCGAGAAGGACTTCGTGGCCGCGACCGGCGTCCAGCTGAAGGTCGTCGACGCCGAAGAGCGCTTCCTGACCGCGCTCAAGGGCGTCTCCGACCCGGAGGAGAAGCGGAAGATCATCGGCCGCGAGTTCATCCGGGTCTTCGAGCAGGCCCAGGCAGAGATCATCGCGGACGAGGGTCCCGCGGTGGAGTTCCTGGTGCAGGGCACGCTCTACCCGGACGTGGTCGAGTCCGGTGGCGGCACCGGCACCGCCAACATCAAGTCCCACCACAACGTGGGCGGCCTCCCCGAGGACCTGGAGTTCAAGCTCGTCGAGCCGCTCCGCAAGCTCTTCAAGGACGAGGTCCGCATGGTCGGCCAGGAGCTCGGCCTGCCGGAGGAGATCGTCCAGCGCCAGCCGTTCCCCGGCCCCGGCCTCGGCATCCGGATCGTCGGCGAGGTCACCAAGGAGCGCCTGGACCTGCTGCGCGAGGCCGACGCCATCGCCCGCGAGGAGCTCACGGCGGCCGGCCTCGACCGCGACATCTGGCAGTGCCCGGTGGTCCTGCTCGCGGACGTCCGCAGCGTCGGCGTCCAGGGCGACGGCCGCACCTACGGCCACCCGATCGTGCTGCGCCCGGTCTCGTCCGAGGACGCGATGACCGCCGACTGGTCGCGCCTGCCCTACGACGTCCTGGCGAAGATCTCGACCCGCATCACCAACGAGGTCCGCGACGTCAACCGGGTCGTCCTCGACGTCACCTCCAAGCCCCCGGGCACCATCGAGTGGGAGTAGTCCCGGCGGTCAGGTCCGTTTGAGCGTGCGCACCGGCGCTCCGGGCCGCCAGACCTGGACGACCAGATGCGCGTCGTCCTCGACGTAGGTCCGCACGACCTCCGTCAGCTCGGTGCGGAAGAGGTGGAACGGCTGCGGCGGTTCCACCTCTTTCACGTACGCCCCCTTCGCCCCCGGATCGTCCACCTCGACCGCCCGTCCGCCGATCCGGACGTCCCCGCCGCCCATCCCGGTACCGGGCCCCGGGTTCGCCTGAAGCGCGAAACGCGGGTCGCGTCGCAGGTCCAGCGCCTTGAGCGAGCCCGGCATCATGCCGAGCCACAGCTCCCCGTTCGCAAAGCGCACCTCCAAGCCGGTGGTGCGCGGCGCACCGTCCCGGCGCAGGGTTGCGAGGACATGATGCGTGAAGGCCCCGAAGCGCTCCTCGACGGTCCTGGCGAGCTCGGGTTCCACCGCGGCGAAGGCCGCCCAGTTCGTTGCCATACGGCGAGTGTGGCGTCGATACCCGACATCTTCTGTCGGGTATCGAGTCGTGTACCGGGCCGGGTGCGCGGCATCTTTACAAACCAGCCCTGTCATCCTGAGCCGGCCGGCGGTAGCTTCCGGCGCGTAAGCGATTCCAGTGCCGGAGGACCCATGCACGGCCCCACTCCGCCCCCGCCCCTGCCCACCGACCAGCTGCAGTTCGCGATGCCGCCGATGCACGAGTCCGTCGAGGACGAACGCCGGCACCGCAAGGAGCGGCTCGCGGGCGCGGTGCGCATCTTCGGGCGGTACGGCTTCGAGGAGGGCGTCTCCGGGCACATCACCGCCCGCGACCCGGAGTACAGCGACTGCTTCTGGGTGAACCCCTTCGGCATGTCGTTCAAGCACGTCACGGTGAGCGACCTGGTACTGGCCAACCAGGACGGACAGGTGATCGAGGGCCGCTACCACGTCAACCAGGCCGCGTTCACCGTGCACGCCCAGGTCCACGCGGCCCGTCCCGACGTCGTCGCCGTCGCCCACTGCCACTCCGTGCACGGACGCGCGATGGCGGCGCTCGGCGAACTGCTCGACCCGATCACGCAGGAGAGCTGCGCGTTCTACGAGGACCACGCTCTGTACGACTCCTACACCGGTGTCGCCGTCGACACGGAGGAGGGCCGCCGGATCGCGGCCGCGCTGGGCTCCGGAAAGGCGCTGGTGCTGCGCAACCACGGGCTGCTGACGGTCGGTGACTCGGTGGACGCCGCGGCCTGGTGGTTCCTTTCGATGGAACGCTCGTGCCAGGTGCAGCTGACCGCGCGGGCGGCGGGCCGGCCGGTCCTGATCGACCACAAGCTGGCGGTGGCCACCCGCGAGCAGCTGGGCGGGGACCTGGTGGCGTGGATCAACTACCAGCCGCTGTGGCAGGACATCAGCCGCAGCGAACCCGATCTGCTCGGCTAGGGGGCGGTCCAGGGGGTCAGAAGCACCGCAGAACGGCCGCCTTGGTCATCGCGAACTCCTCGTCCGTCAGGACCCCTTCCCGGTGCAGTTCGCCCAGCTCCCGCAGGCGGCGCAGCAGCACGTCGTGGTCGCCGCCCGCCGCCGGCGCGAGCACACCGGGCTCGCGCCGGTCCGTGTGTTCCGTGTATCCCGTGCCGGTGCGGGCGGACGGGTGCGGCAGCCGGGCGGTGACCGCGGTGGCGACCAGGGCCGTCAGCAGGTCCCGGCGGACGCTGCCCCACAGGTCGAGGGCGTACGGGTCCTTCTCCGGCGGCAGTTTGGAGAACGCCGTCTCGCGCGTCACGAAGCGCAGGAAGCCGTCCTCGTAGCCGGAGTTGGGCAGCCACTCGACCTGGACCAGGTCGCGGACGCCGATGATCCGGGGGCCGGTGGCCCGCTTGACCCGGTCGGAGCTGTCGGCCCAGTCGATGCGCACCTGGGAGCCGTCGAAGGACACCGTGCCGTCGGAGGAACGAACCGAGACCGGCACCGGTGGGCCGGTGAGGAGATAGGCCTTGGTGGGGTCCTTGGGTACCTGGTCGAGCAGCAGGGCCCGGCGGATCTCCTCGGCGACGTACTCGGCGACTCCGGAGCGGTCGATGTCCACGACCAGCCGGTACGGGTCGGCCGCGTCCGGCAGCCGGCCGCCCGTCGCCTGCAGGAGCGGATCGGCGCCCTCGCGCAGCCGCATACGCAGCCGGCCGCGCTTGCGCTCGGGTTCGTAGACGACGCTCGCCACGGCCTCCAGCGGCACGGCGATCTCCCCGTACGTCTGCCGGAAGAGCGGCACGGAGCGGTGGAGTCCCGGCGTGATCCTGACCGTGCTGCCGTCGAAGGCCCAGGTCCCGTCGCGCTGGATGATCTCGGCCATACGGGAATTCTCCCAGCCGGGTCAACACGGTCGCCCGTACTTCACTCGCGCTGACCAGCCGGGCGGACGCAGAGGAGGTGGTGTAGGGCACAATTCGCAGTCGGCGTAGGGGTGTTGTCTGCGATCTTGTGCGGGTCTCGGGGAAGGCGGGCGTCGGGCGTGGCGGTGCAGGGGGCGAGGAGCGGGACGGGCGCGGGTGTCCACGAGGGCGGCTGCACCTGCGGGGACTGTCCGCACGGGGCGCGTGCGGGGCACCGGCGCGCGGTCGCCGCGTTCCTGCTCAAGCGGGACGAGTTCGCCGCCGGTCAGGGCCTGCCCGCGGCGGTGGCGCACTCGCCGTCGGCCTCTCGGCAGTGGGTCTCGGAGGAGCTGACGCAGTCCGCGGAACTGGTCGCCGAACGCGGCCGGGCCGAGGGCGAGGCCTGGCTCGTGCGGCTGTGGCGCCGGACCGCTGACACGGTGGGGGCGACCGTCGTGCTGCTGCTCGTGGTGCAGGCACTGACGGCCATCGGCGCGGGCTGGACGGCGGCGCGAACGGCGGGACTCCTGGCGGCGGCCCTGGTGGGCGGGGTGCTGACGGCCGCCTCGTGGTTCCACCGGGCGCGCGGTGGGGTCCTGGCCCCGGTCATCGGCGAGGACAACCGGCTGTCCACCTCTCGTGGCGTGGCGGCGGCCTGGGTGCTCTTCGTGGTCTACGCCGTACTGGTGCTGGCCGGCCGGCTGGCGCTTGCATCGGACCACGCGGAACGCGATGCGCTCATGGCCGGGCTGGAACTGGCCCGGGGCGCCGGTGTGGTGACCGTCCTGGCCGTGGTGTGCGGGATCGCGGTGCTCGTGCGGCGAGTCGTCGGGCTGCGCGTCCTGGCCCAGCGGCTCCAGAAGGTGCGGGCGGATCGGCCGCGGGCGGCCGACCTGCTGACCGACGACGCGGGGCGCGGAAATTTCACGGACATCCAGTACGTCGTGATCAGCGCCGTGGCGGTGGTGTTCGCCGCCGTGCGGCTGGCCCGGCGGCCCGACCAGCTGCCCGATCTGCCGTGGGGGCCGGCGGTGGTGGTGCTGGTGTCGGCGGCGACGTATCTGGCGGGCAAGTACGCGGAGGGCGGGCGACCGGTGATCCTCTCGGTGGTACGGGCGAGGGAGGCAGGCGACCTGGACGCGCCGGTCCGCACCGGCGACGACATCGAGATCCGCGGGGCGGGGCTCGTGCCGCCGGGCGCTCAGGGGGCCGACCGGCTGTCCCGGATGGTCGTCCGCATCGGCGCGGTGAACGTCCATGTCCCGCTGGTCCCGGTGACGGGCGGCTTCAGCAACCCCACGGACACCGTGCTGACGGTCCCGGTTCCGGCAGATGTCGAGCCCGGGCGGGTGGACGTGCAGGTGGTGACGGCGGCGGGAGCCGAGACGAACCGGTATGCGATCGACGTGACGGAGTGACGCGCTCCCCGGGGGCGCGATCATGCAGCACCGGTACGGAGTTTTCGCGGTCCCCGTGCGGCAGTTGACGCGTCGAGCGCATGCTGGGGCACACGGGATCGAATCCGTGCGATGGTCGCCGAAACGGACGTCTCCGGATTGAGCGGGGGTCGGCTGTCATACGTATCGTCGGTTGAGGGACGAACGCCAAGGCGGTGAGAGGCGGCTGGCAGAGATGACTCACGGTATTCACACGGACACGTACACCGCGCCGATCGACCGACGCGGAGACTGGCGGGACACCGCCAGTCGCTACGCCCTCCTTCCCCTCCGGGTCTTCCTCGGCGTCACCTTCATCTACGCCGGCCTGGACAAGCTCACGAGCGGCAGCTTCATGAAGGACGGCGGCTCCGGCTCGATCGGCGACACGATGCGCGCGGTCCGCGACTCCTCCGCCATCCCGGCCCTGGTGGACCTCGCCCTGAAGAACCCGGTCGGCTTCGGCTATGCCATGGCGCTGGGTGAACTGGCTGTCGGCATCGGCATCCTGATCGGCCTCTTCGGCCGTCTGGCGGCGCTCGGCGGCGCGCTGATCTCCCTCAGCCTGTGGCTCACGGTCAGCTGGGCGTCCACCCCCTACTACTACGGCAACGACCTCGCCTACCTGATGGCCTGGCTGCCCCTGGTACTCGCCGGGACCTCGATGTTCTCCGTCGACGCGGCACTGCGGGCACGTCGCCGGCAGCGGGCCGGCGGATACCAGTAGCTCACCTTCTCACCCGGTTCCGTCCGCCCACGCTCCGCCCGCGCCCCTGCGGCCGGGCCGTCCGCGGCGCCTTCGTATGCCCCGGTTCACCATGGCCGCCGCGCCCGCGAGGCAGAGGCCGCCCACGACGAGCGGGATGGCCGCGAACCAGGGGGTCTGCCAGGCGCCCGCCGCGTCTCCGGCGTACAGCACACCTGCCGCGGTGAGAACGACGCCCGCGACCAGCTTCCCGGGCTGGAACTCATGACGCAGCACGGCTCACCTCCGCCTGTCCCAGGCCGACCCGCAGATCGAGGTCGACCGTCCCCGCACCCTTGACGCCCGCCGCCGGGGGCAGGGTCACCTGCTGGTGCCTGCCCGGCTCGACGTCCACGTCCTTCGTGCTGTCACCGGGCAGCCGGATGTCGCCGACGCCCACTTCGATGGTCGCCTTCACGGTCACATCACGGGGAACGATCACCCGCAGGCGCCCGGCGCCGACCTCGGCGTGCGTCGTGAGTGTCTGTCCCCTGCCGAGGTGTATTCGGGTCAGGTCCAGCGTGCCCTCGCCGGTGCCGAGGTCGTACTTCTGCTGCACCTGCGTGGCCGCGGAGGGCTGCCAGGTGAGGTGCGTCCAGTGGGTGCTGATGTCCTTGGGGAGCGCCGCCGACGCCGCGAGCAGCCCCGCCGTGACGATCGCCAGCAGGATCGATCCCGCGCCCGTACGGCCCAGGAAGGCGCTCACCGCGATGCCGAGGCCCAGGGTGACGAGCGCGCAGGACAGACCGGTCTGCAGGCTGCTGCTCAGCGTGTGGTCGTGCCACGTCCGGCCGGTGCCCAGGCCACCGGCGAGCAGTGCCAGCAGGAAGACCCAGCCGCCGATCCAGCGCGGGCCGCGTGGCCGCGGCGGTTCGGTGCGCGGGGTGCGCGGTTCCGTGTGACCGCTTTCCCGGGTGCCGAGGCCGATGTTGACGGCCGCCGCGATGTCCCGGTCCCGCGAGTCCGGCGGGCCCCACAGATAGCCCGTACCTCCGACGTGCGTGCCGTCCTTGACGATCGGGTCGCGCCACCAGGAGGGGTAGCAGGCGGGCACCGGTGGCGCCTGGGCCTCCGGTGGGGCGTCGGCGACGGCCTGGGCGGCTATGGGGCTTCCGGAGCGCCACCGGGAGCTCGGGGAAGGGTCGGGGTCGGGAGCGCTGCGGTGCTGCGACCAGTAGCCCGCACCCGCGAGCAGCAGGGAGAGGACGACCGCGAAGGCCAGCACCCCGCCGTTGCGCAGCATGGACAGGAACACTCCGCAGCCGACCAGCGCGAACAGCACGGCCGCCAGCGCCTGACCGTCGACCCGGCCGGTCAGGAGCTTGCGCACCTCGTTCTCGTCCTCTTCGTCGTACGGTGCGAAGAGCCAGACGAAGCCGTAGAAGATGAGGCCGATTCCGCCGGTGGCGGCGAGCACCGCCAGCGTGATCCGGAAGATCACCGGGTCCATGTCGCACTGCCGGCCCAGACCCGCGCACACTCCGGCGATCATCTTGTGCCGCCGGTCGCGCCGGAACCTGCGGACCGCCCCGCCGGCCTCCGCTCCACCCTCATCCGCGACCGCCGCCCCGGGCGGCCCGTCGGCCGGACCCGGCTGGCCGCCCGTGGCCGGCCCGCTCGCCTCCTCCTGCGCGCGCGGTTCCTCACCGGCACCGGGCGCCGGGGCCGTGTCGGAACCGGAGCCGGGTTCCGGGCCCGTCGCGGCGTGCTGGTGATTGTTCATGCGTCCATGGTGACGGGCGCGCAGCCGTGGTGGGAGCCGGGACGACCCTGGCCGAACCCTGATATCGGCCCTGATCCATTGCCGGGGATGCGTTCGACGGGCCGCGGACCCGCATCCGCCGCGTTCTCCGGACTTCAAGGGCGTTCAGGGGGATCAGGGGAGATCAGGGGAGTCTCGGGGGTCGACCCTGATGCCCCGGTCACACGGGCCGTGTGACCATCAATGACATGCCGGACGCCGCAGCACTGCCCCTCGACGAACCGCGGCCGCCGCGCAAGCTCTACCGCAGCAGCGACGGACGCTGGCTCGGCGGGGTGGCGCGGGGTCTCGCCGGGCATCTCGGGCTCCCCGTGATCTGGGTCCGGCTCGTGTTCGTCGGCCTGTTCATGGCCGACGGCCTGGGCGCGCTGCTGTACGCGGCCTTCTGGTTCTTCGTACCCCTCGGCGTGGGCGGCGTCGGCGGCCAGAAGCCGCCGTCCCTCGTCACCACGGAGACCTCTGCGGACGGCCGCCGCAAACTCGTCGCCCGCAAGCCCGACCGGGGCCAGATCGTCGCCCTGCTCCTCATGGTCGTCGTGGCCATGGTCTTCGTCAGCAGCGTCAAGCTCGGCAGCGGAGCCAAGGCGTACCTGCTGCCCGCCGTCCTCGTCGGCGCGGGCGTCGCCCTGGTCTGGCGGCAGGCGGACAACGCGCGCCGGGCCCGCTGGATGGAGGTCGGCCGGCGCCGGCGCACGCTCACACTGCTGCGTGCCGGTGCCGGCGTCCTGCTGGTCACGGCGGGCGTCTCCGGCATCGTCGTCCTCCAGGGCTCGGCCGCCCACCTCGGCTCGGTCCTGCAGGCGGCCCTCGCGGTCCTCGTCGGCATCACGCTCCTGGCCGGCCCGTACCTGGTGCGCATGACGCAGGACCTCTCCGAGGAGCGCCTGATGCGCATCCGCGCGCAGGAGCGGGCCGAGGTGGCCGCCCACGTCCACGACTCGGTGCTGCACACCCTGACCCTGATCCAGCGCAACGCGGAGAACGCGAACGAGGTTCGCCGCCTCGCCCGCGCCCAGGAGCGCGATCTGCGCGCGTGGCTGTACAAGCCGGAGGGCACCGGCAAGGACGAGGCCGACGAACCGACCACCCTCGCCGACGCGGTGAGGCGCAACGCCGCCGAGGTCGAGGACAAGCACGGCGTGCCCATAGAGGTCGTCGTGGTCGGTGACTGCCCGCTCGACGACCGGATCGGCGCACAGATGCAGGCAGCGCGGGAAGCGATGGTGAACGCCGCCAAGTACGGTGGCGAGGGCGGTGCCGTACAGGTCTACGCCGAAGTCGAGGGCCGGACGGTCTTCGTGTCCGTCCGGGACCGCGGACCCGGCTTCGACCTCGACTCGATACCCACCGACCGCATGGGTGTCAGAGAATCGATCATCGGCCGCATGGAGCGCAACGGCGGTACGGCCCGGCTGCGCGCGGTGCCGGGCGGCGGCACGGAGGTCGAGCTGGAGATGGAGAGGGCGGAGAACACGTCATGAGCGACCCGACCGAGGCGAACGGCATGCCGGGGGAGGCGGCCGAGTCCGCGGAGTCGACGGGCGGCGCGGCCAGGCGGCACGTGCGCGTGGTCCTGGTCGACGACCACCGCATGTTCCGCACGGGAGTGCAGGCCGAGATCGGCCGGACCGAGCAGACCGGCGTGGAGGTCGTCGGCGAGGCCGCCGACGTCGACCAGGCCGTCACCGTCATCACCGCGACCCGGCCCGAGGTGGTGCTCCTCGACGTCCACCTGCCCGGGGGCGGCGGGGTCGAAGTGCTGCGGCGCTGCGCCGCGTTGACGGGCGACAGCGAGCGGCCCGTCCGGTTCCTCGCGCTGTCGGTCTCGGACGCGGCGGAGGACGTGATCGGCGTGATCCGCGGCGGCGCGCGGGGATACGTGACGAAGACGATCACGGGCTCGGACCTCGTCGACTCGATCTTCCGGGTGCAGGAGGGCGACGCCGTCTTCTCCCCCCGGCTGGCGGGCTTCGTGCTCGACGCCTTCGCCTCCACCGACGCCCCGCCGGTCGACGAGGACCTCGACCGCCTCACCCAGCGCGAGCGGGAGGTCCTCCGCCTCATCGCCCGCGGCTACGCCTACAAGGAGATCGCCAAGCAGCTCTTCATCTCGGTGAAGACGGTGGAGTCCCATGTGTCGGCGGTGCTGCGCAAGCTCCAGCTGTCCAACCGGCACGAGCTGACCCGCTGGGCCACGGCACGCCGGCTGGTCTGATCGTCCGGTAGGCACGCCGACGATCACACCGTTACGCTGTGGCCGACGGGAGGAGGGCTCGCCATGCTGCTGCGTTTCCGTACGGCGAACGTACGGTCACTGCGCGACGAGCAGGAGCTGTCCTTCGTCGTTCCACCCGGTGAGGGATCCGACGCGGCGCGAACGGTCCAGCTGTCGGACGGCAAGCAGCTGGGGATCTATCCGGTCATCGGGGTCTTCGGTGCCAACGCTTCGGGGAAATCCAATGTCATCACCGCGCTGAAGAAGATGAGAAGCGCGGTCCTGGATTCCTACGGGTTGTGGACCTCCTACACCGGCGTACCGGAACGCGAGCCTTTCGCCCTCGACGCCGAGTCCGCAGGCGAGAGCACTTTCTACGAGGCGGACTTTGTCCTGGACGATGGAGTGCGGTGGACCTACGGGTTCGAGCTCGGGGACCGACGGGTTGAGTCGGAATGGCTTCACGCCTATCCCAAAGGCCGTCGGCAGGTATGGCTGGACCGGGACGCCTCGCGGGACAACGTCTTCGACTTTCCGGGTGACCGCGTCCATGACCGTGCCCGCCTGGCCCGCTCCACACGACCCAACGCACTGCTCCTCAGCCGCGCCGCGAGCGACAACCACCCTCAGCTGTCCCGCATCTACGACTGGTTCCGGTCGAACCTCTGGGACATCACCCCTGAGACCGAGCTGAAGGACCGGGAAGGCTATACGGCTCAGCAACTCCTCGACGACAGGAACAGCGAGCGGGTCCGGGAGCTGCTGAGAGTGGCTGACCTGGGCATCCAGGGTGCCGAAGTGGAGCGCCAGCCGGGAGGCAGAGCCCCCGCGGTGAGATTGCTGCACGGTAGTGACCGCGACACCGCGGTGGCCCTCGACTGGGCGAAGGAGTCGTTCGGCACCCGTTCCTGGTTCGCTCTGATCGGCCCGCTCCTGCTGGCCCTCGACAGGGGCGCCGTGCTGCTCATCGACGAACTTGACGCCAGCCTGCACCCGAAGTTCGCATCCGAGGTGGTCAGGCTGTTCCAGGCTCCTTGGTCCAACGAGAAGAACGCCCAGTTGCTCTTCACCTCGCACGACGCCTCTCTCCTGAAGAACCCCCGAGGGGGGCGGCTGCTGGAACCAGGGCAGATCTGGCTGACGGAGAAGGACAAGCGCGGAGCCACCGAGCTGTACCCGCTGAGCGACTTCGACCCCAAGCCTGAGGAAGACCTTGAGGACTCGTACCTGGCCGGCGCGTACGGTGCCGTACCGAACGTCGACCAGGGGCAGATCGGACGCAAGGTGCTCACAGCACTGGCAGGGGAGGCAGAGCGTTCCTGATGGCGAGGGACAGGGGGCGGGACAATCCGGTACGCGCCAAGCGGCAGCGGAAGCTGCGACGCGAGGTGTACGTCTTCACCGAGGGCGCGGTCACGGAGCCGGGCTTCATCACCTTCGTGACGGAGAACGGCACCCGCAAGGAACCCGACCGCGAGATCGTCTGCAAGGTCGAGAACCGGAGTGCCCCGACCAAGCGCCGCAAGCCGCTCCCGCTGGTCGAGGACGCCATCGCGAAGTGGCGTGAGGTCCGCCGCGCCGCCGAGAAGGCGGGCATCGGTCCCGACGACTGGAACTGGCCGCAGGTGTGGTGCCTGTTCGACCGGGACCAGCACCCCGACATCCCGACCGCGTTCTCCCGGTCCCGCAGCGAGAAGATCCATGTCGCCTACTCGCATCCCTGCTTCGAGCTGTGGCGACTGCTGCACTACCAGAACTACACGAGCAACTTCTCCGGAGTGTGCGGCAGCGCGGCGGGCATGCTGAAGCAGCAGCCGGGCTTCGCGCAGACCTACGGGCCGACGATCCGCTCCGTCTCCGAGGAGCAGGCCAAGCATGTCAAGCCGGGACAGTTGAGCGGCCGGTACAAGACGGCACAGCGCTACGCGGAGCGCCTGGCCCAGCGCCACGCTGGCCGGACGGACCAGAACAGCTGGGATCCGTACACGGATGTGTGGAAGTTCGTCGAAAAGGGCCTGGACGTATCCGACTACTGACCGGACGCTCGACGGACCACCCAAGGTCACCGTCCGCATACGGTGAATGATGCTTCGTAAGACCGTAGGCTTCCGTTTGCACCCTCGCGTTGCAATGCCGGATTGCGACCGGAAGTCGATCAGTCACCAGGGGAGAGCCGTACGTGGCCAAGCTCACGCTCGCGCAGTTGGAACGCCATCTCTTCGCGGCGGCCGACATCCTGCGCGGCACGATGGACGCCGCCGAGTACCGCGACTTCATCTTCGTGCTGCTGTTCCTCAAGCGGGTCAACGACGAGTTCGAGGCTGCCCGTGAGGCGATCATCAAGGATCGCCTGGCGGAGGGCGACACCGAGGAGGAGGCGAAGGAAGAGGCCGAGTCGTACGAGTGGTACGACGAACACGGCGCGATCTTCGTCCCGAAAGCCGCCCGCTGGGACCGGCTGGCCGGCGCGGTCGACAACGTCGCCACCGAGTACCTTCAGCCCGCCCTGGACGCGCTCGAACGGCAGCCCGGCAACAGTGAGCTGCGCGGCCTCTTCGCGCACGTCAACTTCAACCGCATCGGCGGCGGCAGCGCCCGCAAGTCCGCCGCCGAACTGGCCGACAAGCGCCTCGCCGCCCTGATCGACCACTTCGGCAGCATCAGGCTGCGCGGGGAGGACTTCGAGTTCCCCGACATGATCGGTGCCGCCTACGAGTACCTGATCAAGGACTTCGCGGACTCGGCGGGCAGCAAGGGCGGCGAGTTCTACACCCCGCGTGCCGTCGTCCGCATGATGGTGGAACTGGCCCGCCCGCACGGCGACATGCGCGTGTACGACCCGTGCGTCGGCTCGGGCGGCATGCTCATCCACGCCATGGAGTACGTGGACGAGCACGGCGGCGACTCCCGCAACCTCGGCCTCGCCGGGCAGGACGCCAACAGCGGCTCCTGGGTGATGGCCACGATGAACATGCTGTTCCACGGGGCGAAGAAGTTCTCCCTGCGCACGGGCGACACCCTCACCAACCCGCTCCACCCCGAGGGCGGCTTCGACCTGGTCCTCAGCAACCCGCCCTTCTCGATGGACTACAAGAAGGACGAGGTCCCGCGCCTGAAGGAGCGCATGCCGTACGGCGAGACGTCCGAGCGCGGCAAGGCGGACCTGATGTTCCTCCAGCACATGCTGGACATGGTGAGGCAGCGGTCGGGCGCGGTCTTCACGGTCATGCCGCACGGTGTGCTCTTCCGGGGCGGCGAGGAACAGAAGATCCGCGCGAAGCTCCTCATGGAGCACGACCTGATCGAGGCCGTCATCGGCCTCGCGCCGAACCTGTTCTACGGCACCGGTATCCCCGCCTGCGTGTTGGTCCTACGCCCGCCGAGCCGTCGCCGCCCGGACCGCCGGGGCAAGGTCCTGTTCATCAACGCTGACCGGGAGTTCCACGCCGAGCGGGCGCAGAACATCCTGCTGCCCGAGCACATCGAGAAGATCGTCTCCACGTTCCACTCGTGGCAGGACGACGAGGTCTTCCAGGACGTGCCGGGATTCGCCCGCGCGGTGACGCGGGAGGAACTCGCGGAGAACGGGTTCAACTTCAACATCCGCCGCTACGTCGACAACACGCCTCCGCCGGAACCGCAGGACGTACGGGCCCACTTGGTGGGCGGTGTGCCGGTAGCGGAGATCGAGGCGAAGAAGCCGTTGCTGGACGCGTACGACATAGAGGTGTCGGACCTTTTCGACGTACGAGCTGACGACCCGGCATATGTCGATTTCCCGCCTCCGGAGCGCCGTCCCGACGCTGCGCGCCTCGCGGAGTTGGCGAGCGGGCGGGAAAAGAAGCTGTGGGACGCCTTCGACGCGTGGTGGGAGGCGGAGGCGGAGCAGATCGCGGCGCTCGAGCCGGTGACCGGCGATGACCGTACCGAGCAGGAGCGCAAGGCCCAGCTGGCGCGGCTGCGGAAGGATCTGATCGACAGCTTCGGGGAACTGCTCCTGGGAGTCGGCCTCCTCGACCGGTTCGCGCTTGCGGGTGCGGTGGCCGGCTGGTGGCACGATGCGAAGAACGAGCTGAAGGCGTTGTCGGTGACCGGCTTCGCGGGGGTGGTCGACGGCTGGGTGGAGACCGTCGAGACGATGCTGGCCCCGGAACCCGACCCGCGCACGGGCGGCCGACGCGA
Source organism: Streptomyces sp. NPDC046197 (assembly GCF_040646295.1). Taxonomy (NCBI): domain Bacteria; kingdom Bacillati; phylum Actinomycetota; class Actinomycetes; order Kitasatosporales; family Streptomycetaceae; genus Streptomyces; species Streptomyces sp. NPDC046197. The sequence goes on from NZ_JBEYZY010000002.1 coordinate 330,793, forward strand.
GCGTACGGCGGCGGAACGGCGTCAGGCTTACGACCACAAGGTGGTCGCCGCGATCGCGCCGGGGTTCCTGGAGCACCTGGCGTCGGCGGAGCGCACGTACGCCGCACTGGACGCGAAGGTGAAGGCAGCGCAGGAGGCGGAGGCGGCGCTGGCCGAGGCGCAGCAGGCTGCACTGGACGGCGATGACTCCGAGTCGGGGTCGGACGGGGGCGGCGGCATCGACCCGGCGCTGGCGGAGGCGGTCTTGAGCAAGACCGAGATGCGGGACCTCCTGAAGCGGCGCACGGAGGCGAAACGGCTGGTCGAGGACCTGGAGGACGGGTTCTGGCCGGTGGCCGCGATTCGCCGGAGGCGTGAGGCTGAGCGTGAAAAGGCCGCAAAGAAGGGCGTTGCGGGGTCCGGTAAGGGCAAGCGGGCGGTTGCGGCGGAGGAGGGGGCCGGACAGGGGGCGCTGCTTCAGTTGCCGGTCGAGCCGGAAACAGAGCCCCAGGTGACTTCCGAGCCGGGTCTCACGAAGGCACGCCGGGAACTGGCTAAGAGGGCTGGGGAACGGGACGTGGTCCTGGCCATCCTGCGCGCTGATCTGTCTACCAAGCTCAATGGCCACGTGGTACGGAGTCGTCGGATGTTGGCGGAGGCGTACCGGGTGTGGGAGCAGAAGTATGGCGTTTCTCTGCGGGAGATCGAGGAGCGGCGGGAAGCGGCTGCGGAGGCTTTGGACGGGTTCTTGAGGGAGCTGGGTTATGTCGTCGACTGAGCCACCTGCGCGGACTTTGCGTGACGTGCTGTTGCGGATTGAGTCCGGCTGGAGCCCGGTCTGCGAGCCGCGTGAGCCCGGGGGTGCTGAGTGGGGAGTTCTTGGGCTGGGCGCTGTCACGTCGGGGACGTTCCTGGCGAACGAGGCGAAGAGGTTGCCGTCGTCTCTTCCGCCGCGAGAGTCGCTTGAAGTTAAGCCCAATGACGTTCTGGTCGCGCGCGCGAATGGCTCCAAACGCCTAGTTGGGGTTGGCGTCGTGGTTCCCGAAAATGCGCGCGGCAGGCTGATTTTTCCGGATCTCGTGTATCGCCTCATCCCTGACCCGGGAATGCTGGACCCCCGCTATCTGGGAGTGATCGTGGCGGCCCCGGCGTTCCGACGCCAAGTCGAGTCAGCTATGCGTAGTACGAGCGGTCAGTTCAAGATCTCGAAGGCTGACCTCGGCGAATTTGTCGTCCCGGTGCCAGCTCTTGTTGAGCAGCGACGCGTCGTCGAGGTCTTGGACGCACTGGTCGAGAAGGAGCGGGCCATTGAGGCAGCGCTCCTCAAGCTGGAGTTTGTTGAGGAAGGGATGCTGCAGGACGCCTTCGGATCAAGAAATCCTGTAGGGGTCGTATCGGACCTTGGCGTTGTCGTAACTGGCGCTACCCCTCCACCTGATTGGGATTCCAGCACCCTAGAGGGTGGAATCCCGCTCTTCACGCCATCTCAAGTACGCGATGCTGAAGGTTCGCTCTCTGATCCCGAGAGAAGCATTGCCAGGTATCGTGCAGGAGATCTCCGGATGGTTCCAGCTGGATCTACGCTTGCCGTCTGTATCGGCTTTGGTGCTGGAAAAGTTGCCCTGTCCGCCGTAGAAAGCTGCACCAACCAGCAGATCAATGCCGTGATTCCGTATCAAGGTTTTGATCACCGCTTCGTCTATCTGGCGGTGCGGTCTGCGATGCGTCGGGCCAAGTCTTTGCTCAACCTGCAAGTCACGCCGATCATCAACAAGACCGACTTTTCGCAACTTCCCGTGGATCTGCCGTCGGAGGCGGAACAGAAGCGAATCGTTGAGCAGATCTGGGCTGTGCGAATGAAGAAGTCGGCACTTGTGGCCGAGAAGGTGAAGCTGGGGCGGTTGAGAGCAGGCCTTTCCGGTGACCTGCTACCCGTGGTTTGACGGCTTCGCAATCAGCTCGAACCACGCTTCCTTTCCGATGCCGCACTCCCTTCTCTCCGTGCCCCAGTCGTTCGACAGTGCCGCCACCAGCGCCAAGCCCCGGCCGGATTCGTCGTTCAGGGATGCATTGCCCGGCGTCGGGAGGGCGTCGTTCGCGTCGGTCACCGTTACGCGGACTCGGTCGTCCGTGACCACGCAGCGGGCCCAGATCTCGCGGCCAGCCGGGGCCTTCGCGTGGCGGTAGGCGTTTGTCATCAGCTCGCTCAGGAGGAGTTCGGCCGTGTCCGTCACCTCCTGCGGTAGTCCCCAGGACGCTGCCTGTTCGCGGAACAGTGCGCGTGCCCTGCTCACGCTGCGCGCGTGACGCGGCAGGCGCCACTCGATGTCCTTCGGGGCGGTCGTCGTGGGCAGCGGGGGCCACGGGGTCTGCATGCGCTTTTCATCCCTTGCGTGGAAGTTCTGGCGTTTGGCCAGATCACGGTCCCGGGTCGCGCGTAGCCTCACGAGTAACGGCGCGGGTACAGCAGGTGGTTGTACCCGTCGTGGACCCGGCGGAGGTGTGCGTGACGACCGAGGTGAACTCCCAGCCGCCGATCGCCTGGCGGTACTGCGGCAGCCAGATCAAGATGTGGCGCACGGAAGCCGGCATCGGTCGTGAGGCGCTGGCCAAGGAGGCCGGTTACGACTACGAGTACGTCAAGTCCATGGAGAACGGCCGCCGTCGGCCCACGCTGCGGTTACTGCAGGTCGCTGATCAAGTGTGTGGGGCGGGTGGGAAGCTCGTCGCGGCTCAGGAGTACCTGAAGCCGGAGCCGTTTCCGGCGCGCTCACAGGAGTTCATGGCCATCGAGGCCGAGGCCATCAGCTTCTCCTGTTACGAGTCCCTGCTCATTCCAGGCTTGCTGCAGACGGAGGAGTACGCGCGGGCTCTGATCGGAGGTAGTTGCCCGCCCCTCGATGATGAAACGGTCGCTGAGCGCGTGGCTGCCAGACTGCGCCGTCAGGAGGCGCTGACCCGGCGCATCAGCGTTCTCTACAGCTTCCTGATCTACGAAGCAGCGCTGCGGACGGAAGTCGGCGGTAGGGATGTCATGAGGGCGCAGCTCGGGCATCTCTTGGAAGTTGGCCGTCTCCGCAATGTGTCGGTACAAGCGCTGCTCGTCGGCCGGTGCAATGGCGTTGCCCTTGCCGGTCCCATCGTTCTGCTGGAGTCACCCGAGCACGACCACTTCGCGTACGTTGAAGGCCCGGAGGTGAGCGTGCTGCACGCCAGTCCGGACAAGGTGAGCGCACTGAACCAAAGGCATGCCATGATCCGCAGGCATGCCCTCAGTATTGAGGAGTCGGCTGAGTTCATCAGAAGGGTGGCGGAGGAGCTGTGAACGACAGCCTGGTGTGGTTCAAGTCCAGCTACAGCGACGACCAGGGCGGCAACTGCCTCGAAGTCGCCCTCGACTGGCGCAAGTCCAGCCACAGCAGTGACTACACCGGCAACTGCGTCGAAGTCGCCCCCTGCCCCCACACCATCCGCGTCCGAGACTCGAAGCTCGGCCCTCAGAGCCCCCGGTTCCAGGTCGCCGGGGCGGCCTGGACCGCGTTCGTCGCGTACACCCGTACCGGCGCTTGAGCTTCGAGAACCAAGGGCCGGGAGTCGAGCGCCGTTTGTGAGGAATGGGTGGTTGGTTTGAACCCACCACCCACCCTCCCCGAGCCGCGACCGCCAGTCGCCCAGCGCTCAACTTGCGGCCTCACCGGCGTACATGACTTTTCGTGATCGGCTTGCGACGCGCCGTTGTCACCCTCTAGCGTTCGCGACAACAAACAACCCCGGTCGGGTGTTAGCAGCACCCGCCGGGGTCTAACCTCAAGATCGAACAGGACGATCTCGTGGCTTGCGAAAACTCTAACGCTGCCCTGCCCGCCCCCGCACACCCCATGGCCAACCCCGGCTACGGAAAACGCACTGTCCCGGGCGAGCCCGGCGCCGACCTCCGCGCCGCCGCCGACTTCTCGCACCTCCCCGCCCGCGAGGCCTACATCGCCGCATTCATCGACCGGCTGCGCGATGGCGCCGCCATGGACATCAAGAGCCTCGCCAATGCCCTGCCCCTGCATGGTCAGCAGGCCGTCAGCAGCGCCCTCACGGCCTTGTCTCGCGCCGGGCACCTCCACCGCGCTCGCGGACTGGCCGCTACCGGCGACAACGGCACCCGCTGGGTCTTCCGTACGTACTGGTCCCGCGTCGCACGGGATGATGCCTGGTGGGGTGCCTTCCTGGGCGGCGGTGAGGCTCCCGCCTCGGACAGCCCCACCGTCCCCGACGTCAACCCGGCGCCCGACCACACCACCCCATCCACCGATCCGGTAGCCGAGCCCGCGCTCACAGGGCCGCACACCACCACCGCCTACCGACTCCTCGCCCGCCTCGGCACCTTCGAACCACGGCTGACCCTCTCCGCCACCGACTGCGACGCCCTCACCGACCTGGTCGTCCCCTGGCTGGAGCGGGGTGCCAGCACGGTCACCCTCATCCAGGCCCTCACCGCCGGCCTGCCCGACGCCGTTCACGCGCCGCGCGGCTTCGTCACCCGCCGACTGCGGGACAAGCTGCCGCCCGAGCCGGTGCCCGCCTCCGTACCGGCGGCCTCGGACGAGCCCCACCTGGACCGCCCCCGCCGTCTCATGCCGGAGTGCACCGAGTGCGGCGTCCCAGGCCGCCCCGCGGCCTTCGTCGGCGGCCTGTGCCGGGGCTGTCGTAGCGTCACAACGGGCACCCGCACAACAGTGCCCTCGCAGCCCCGCAGGGAGAGCGCGGCCGTCCTCGCCCGCGAAGCCCTCGCCGCCCGCGACCGTCGACAATCAGCCAAATCCCGTCCCAGCACGGCAAGACAGCCCTCGTAGCTGCGCGGACTCCTGTCACCCAAGCCGCACAGGTCGCAGAATGAGGGAACGGTCAACGGCTTGACGGTCGTTGCCCGAGCGGCAGCGCGGTCGCACGGGAGGGGCACGGGGTACATGGCGCGGGGCACGGCCGAGCGGGACGAGACGGAACAGCCGATCATCGACCAGCTGAAGGCGATGGGATGGCGGCACCTCCACGGACCCGACCTCAGCAAGGCGGACCCCGACGGCGACGAGCGCGCCTACAGCGACCTGCTCCTGCTGAAGCGGCTGCGCTCCGCAGTCCGACGCGTCAACCGGCTCCCCGGCGACGGCGGCCCCTGGATGACGGACGCGGACGCCGACGCCGCCATCGACGACCTGCGCCGTGCGGCACGCAATGTCGCAACCACTTCTCTCATCTCCGTCAATGGCGAAGTGACCAGCCGACTGATCAAGGGCACCCCGGTCACCGGTGACGAGGAGCACCACCACGGCTCGACCGTGCACGCCCAGTTCATCGACTGGGACCTGGAGGGTCTGGGCGACGCCGAGATCCTGAAGAAGAACGATTTCCTCGTCGTCGATCAGCTCCGCGTGCGGACCTTCGACGGGGCGGAGATCATCCTCGACCTCGTGCTGTTCGTGAACGGCGTCCCCATCGCCGTCGTCGAATGCAAGGCCCCGGATGTCAAGGACGCCATCGGCGAGGCCATTCGTGATCTGCGCGGGTACGCCGGCGTACCGCTGGACGACGACAGCGGACGGGACCGCCGTGACGTGCGCTCCCAGGTACCCGAGTTCTTCGCCCCCGTACAGTTGCTCATCGCCGCCGCCGGTCAGCACGCGGCGCTCGGCACCATCACGTCCGACGAGAGCCACTTCGCGGCCTGGCGCAGCGTGACGCCGGACTTCGCCGACGACAAGGCCTTCGCCCGCGCGTTGCAGGAGGTGCGACGGGCCGACGGGACGCGGTTGCTGGAGCCGGGCGGGGCACCCACCGACCTGCATCGTCTCGTCGGCATCGTGCTCAAGCCCCGCAACCTGCTGAACATCGTGCGGCACTACGTCTTCGAGATGCCAGTGAAGGCCAAGCCGGGGGAGCCGCCCGTCATCGTCAAGGCCGTCTGCCGCCACCAGCAGTACCGTGCCGTCGAGAAGATCGTGCGCAAGCTGCGTACCGGACGGACCGTGGACGATCCGGCCGCCACGCAGGACGAGCGCGGTGGTGTCATCTGGCACACCCAGGGCTCCGGCAAGAGCCTCACCATGGCCTTCCTCGCCCGCAGGCTGCAGACCAGCCGGGATCCCGAACTGAACCGCTTCACCCTGCTGGTCGTCACCGACCGCAGGCAGCTGGAGCAGCAGTTGAGCGCCGCGGTTCGGATCAGCGGGTCCGACGTGCGGGTCGCGCAGTCCCGCTCCGACGTCGAGGGCATGCTGGAGCGCGCGGGCAGGCACGGCGGACGCGCCGTCATCTTCACCATGATCCAGAAGTACCTCGGGCGGATTCCCGGCGTCGTCGGCACCGGAGAGGGCGAGTCCAGCGACGACCGTGACCCGGTGGCCGACTTCGAGGCGACGCAGGAGCGCCTGGCCGAGGGCGCGTCCGCCGAGGAGGCGTCCGACCCCGCGCCCGGAGAAGAGGTCGTCGACGAGGTGCGCCGCCGGTTCACCGAGTGCAGCCCTTCGCCGTACGTCCTCGTACTCGTCGACGAGGCGCACCGGTCCCACACCTCCGTACTGCACGCCTGCCTGCGTGACTCCGTGCCGAAGGCGGCCCGTGTCGGCTTCACGGGTACGCCGATCATGAAGGGCCGGCGCAAGCACACCGGACGCATCTTCGGACTGGAGGCAGACGGCACGTTCCTCGACTCGTACCTCATGGACGAGGCGGAGAGGGACAAGGTCGTCGTGCCTGTGCGCTACGAGGGCCGTACGGGCCCGGCCGGGGTGCGCGACAAGGACGAGCTGAACGGGAAGTTCGAGAACCTGATCGCCCAGTTGCAGGCCGGTCAGCAGGCGAAGATGCGCAAGCTGCTCAAACCGACCAGCCGTACCGTCGCCGAGTCGCTTCCCGTGATCCGCGCCAAGGCCCAGGACATGCTGGAGCACTACGTCACCGGCCCGTTGACCGGAGGGTTCAAGGCGCAGGTCGCGGCGGTGAGCCGCAGCGCCGCCGTGCTGTACCGGCACATGCTCAACGAGGCCCGTGCCGAACTCCTGGCCAGAGTGCGGAGCTTCGACCCCGAGACGCTGCGGCACAAGGACCTCGCCGACTACACCTGGGACGATCTGGTGCTGCTGCGGGCCTGGCAGTACCAGGAGATCCTGCGTCGGATCGACTTCGTACCGGTCATCTCCGCCGGGAGCGAGAAGAAGCGCGGGCAATGGCGTGAGTGGACCGACCCGGTGGCCCAAGAGGAGCATGTCGAGCGTTTCCTGGAGCCGTTCCCGCAGCTCCCGCCGGACAACCCGTGGGTGACGCACCACATCCCCGAGGACGACCCCGTGCCGGCGGGCGGCATCGGCCGTAACCCCTGGAGCGGGTTGGCCACACCGCACGTCGAGGAACCGAGGCCCGTCGCCTTCCTCATCGTGAAGTCCATGCTGCTCACCGGGTTCGACGCACCCATCGAGCAGGCGCTGTACCTCGACCGCCCGATCCAGGACGCCGAACTGCTCCAGGCCATCGCTCGCGTTAACCGCCCGCGCCGGGGCAAGTACGAGGGGCGTGTCGTGGACTACTACGGCGTGCTGAGCGACCTGGCGGTCACCCTGCCCGCGTACAAGGGCGACGGGCGCACGCTTCAGACCGTCAGCAGCCTCGACGAGGTCGAGGTGCCGGAGATGCGGGAGGCCGCGAAGGCACTGCGGGACTTCCTCAGCGATCTGGGCATCACCGGCCTCGACACTCCCGGCGGCATCGCCCAGGGCATGCTCACGCTCGGCGACGAGGGCGCGCGATCCGAGTTCGACACCCGTATGAGTCGCTTCACCTCCGCGCTGGAGCGCGTCCTGCCGCACGAGGCGGCGCTGAAGCTGGTGCCCGAGGCCCGGAACTGGACGCTGCTGCAGAAGCGGGTACGGCGGCACTACCGGGACGCCGAGGGCGGAACCTTCTCCGTACGGGCGTACGGACGCAAGGTGCGCGCCATGGTGGCGGACCACCTCGAACTGCCCGAGATCAATCAGGTCATCGCGCCGGTCTCCATCCTGGCCCCGGACTTCGACGAGGTGGTGGCGCGCATCCCGGGCGTGCGGGAATCCGCCGCCGAGCAGGTGCAGGCGCTGCGCTACCACCTGGAGGAGAGGCGGCAGTCGGAGGACCGGCCCGTGCTGCGGACGATCTCCGAGGAACTGGAGGCGATCCTCGAGGAGTTCGCGGGGCGCTGGGACGAGATCAAGGTGCGCATCGGCCCGCTGATCGACCGGGCCCGACAGGCTGAGGAGGTCGATCCGGAGGTCGCCGACCTGACACCGGCCGAGCAGCAGCTCTACACGAAACTCTCCGACCGCATGACCGAGGACCCGGCCTTCGACCTTCCCGATCCCGCTCTGCTCAGGAGCGTCACGGTCGAACTCGCCGCGATCATAGAGCGGCATGTGTCGAGTGCCGCCTGGTCGGACAACGAGGCCAGCCTGGACTCGCTGCAGAGCGCGCTCTGGCGTGAACTGCGCCGGGCGGGCGTCAAGCCGAGGGAACGCGCCAGGGAGCCCCTGCGCAATCTCTCGCAGGTGCTGACCGGGCACGCCCAGCGGCATGCGGCGGCGTTCCGGGCGGCGGCTCGGGGACAATAGGCCGCGTGCCGACGACAGCCGACCCGCGAGACCCGTGCCGAACCGTCCTGGAGGACGGTCAGGTGATCGTCGTGGGAGGCAGGGAGTTCCGGGTGGTCGTCAGCGGACGCCGCCGACGTCTCGGGCTCACGGTGGAACGCGACGGATCCCTCGTCCTGCGCGCGCCGCAGGGCTGCGATGCCGAGCGGGCGCAGACCTTCCTTCGGGATGGGGAAACTTGGTTGGCCGACAAGCTACGACGGCGTGAGGGTCATCCCCCGGCCCACCCCGTGCGTGAGTTCCGGGACGGTGAGACGTATGCCTATCTGGGCCGTGCCTACCGGCTCCGTATCAACGACGAAGAGCAGGCCACCGTCCGGCTCGTCGCCGGGCGGATGGTGATCGACAAAGGGCTCGTACGAGATCCGGTCGCCGCAAGACGTGCCCTCATCGGCTGGTATCGGCGTGCGGGACAGCGCTGGGCACAGGGAAGGCTTCAGCCGTGGGCCGCGCGGATGGAGGTCCGGGAGCCGGACATCGTCGTACGCGATGTCGGCAACCGGTGGGGGACCTACCGGCCGGGTGACGGCGCTCGCGGGACCATGGCGCTGCACTGGGCCCTGTTCCAGCTGCCCGCTCACCTGGTCGACTACGTCATCGCCCACGAACTCGCTCACATCAGGGTCCCGGGGCACGGAGCTGACTACTGGTCTCTGCTTCGACAGGCCATCCCCGAGTGCGAGGAGCGCAAGCAGGAGCTGGATGACCTCGGTCGTCGGCTGTGGCTCGGAGATCTTCGAAAAGAGTCCTGACGCCTCCGATTACAAGAGGGGGCCTCACACCACCCGCGTAGCCCCCGCGAACGGCATCTCGTCGATCGGGGCCAGACGGACCGGGGCCGAGGGGTTGGGGGCGTGGATCATCAGGCCGTTGCCGACGTAGAGGCCGACGTGGCTGATCCCGGAGTAGAAGAACACCAGGTCGCCGGGGAGCAGTTCGGAGCGCGCGACGCGGCGGCCTGCGTCGATCTGGGCGTAGGTGGTCCGCGGGAGCGAGATGCCCACGGACCGGTACGCCGCCTGGACCAGGCCCGAGCAGTCGAAGGCGTCGGGGCCCGTGGCGCCCCAGACGTACGGGCTGCCGAGCTTCTGGTAGGCGTAGGCGACGGCCGCCGCCGCACGCGAGGTGGGGGCCGCGACCGATCCCGGGGTGGCGAGCGCCCCCCTCGCACCGGCGCCGGAACGGGAGACGCGCCCGGTGTCCCCGCCCTGGCCGAGCGCCGCCCGCTGCTCGGGCGACAGCCGGGACAGCAGGCGCCGGGCCTCGCCCAGCTTGCCGTTGATCGTCGTCTGCTGCCGCCTCAGTTCGGCCTGCCGCGACCGCAGCGAGGACAGCTCGACACGGGCGGCCCCGCGCAACTGCTCGATCTCCCGCAGCTGCTGCCGTACGCGCGCCAGGGCCGCCGTCTGCCGGGCACCCGCCCGCTCGGCGAACTCGGCGCCCTCCAGGTAGTGCTGGGGATCGCCGGAAAGCACCAGGTGCACCGTGGGGTCGATGCCGCCGTCCCGGTACTGCGCCCTGGCGATCGAACCGAGCGCATCCCGTGCCGAGTTCAGCCTCTCCTGCTCGCGCGCCGCCTCGTCCCGCAGCGTGTTCAGCCGTTTCCCGGCCGCGTCCGCCTTCTCCTTGGCGCCGTTGTACTTCTCGGTGGCGACCTCCGCCTCCTGGTACAGCTTGTCCACCTCGGCCCTGACCTGCTCCGGCGTCGGCTGCGGCCCGGCGTGTCCGGTGCCGTCGAAGCCCGTCGCGGTCGCCGCGCCCGCCAGGGCGATGGTGGCGGCGGTACGGGCGGTGCCCCCGCCGAGCGAGCGCTGTCGGGGCTTGCGATGCGCTGCCACGTGGACCGTCACGTCCCTTCTACGACCGCGACGTCCCCCGGGTTGGACCGTGGGGCGGCTGTCACGTCCGGCGGCGGCTCGCACAGGGGGAGCAGGCCGCCGCCGGACCTTCTCGGCGGTGGTGTCCGACTGCCGCCCTGGCCCGGGCGGCGATGGGGAGCCGGTCACCTGGGGGAGGACGCTAAACCTGTCCGTGTCCGCCCGGTAACGCCAAGTACGGAACTGGCGACAGCCGTGCGGCGGGTGACCGCATGTGACCGTGATCCCGGCGGGAGGGCGTCGGCTTCACGCGGAGCGATGACCGATGCGGCGGTTCGGGACGGGGCGGGGACGGCGGAGTGCTATGGGGGCGCCTTGGGGGCGCATCCACACACCCAGCGGTGCCGGCCGTGCGGCGGCCCGGTGTCCGGGGGCGGGAGGGCCTCTGGCTAGGCTCCCGCCTCATGGACGTACTCATCCATCTCTTCGTCGCCCTGCACATCATCGGCATCGCCGCGCTGCTCGGCGGTTTCCTCACCCAGATGAAGGCGATGGGCCGGGGTACGGCCCGGTTCGTGCCCGGGATGCTGCACGGTGCGCTGACCATGCTGGTCACCGGCGCCGTCCTGGTCGGGCTCAACCAGGCCGAGGGCCACCACGTCAACACCGTCAAGATCGGCGTGAAGCTGGCGCTGCTGGTCGTGATCCTCGGCCTGGTCTACGTCAAGCGGGACGAGGAAACGGTGGACAAGCGGCTGTTCGGCCTGGTGGGCCTGCTGACCATGGTGAACATCTTCATCGCCGTGCTGTGGACGTGAGACGGCCCCCGTGCCGCGCGTCGGCAGCAGGGGGGCCGGTGCCGCCCGTGCGTCAGGCCGGGCGCACCACGCTGTGGATCGCCGACTCGCCGCCGTAGTAGATCGACTCCTCGCGGACGTAGGCGCCGGGCTTCGGGGCGTGGATCATCATGCCGTTGCCGATGTAGAGGCCGACGTGGCTGATGTCGTCGTAGAAGAAGACCAGGTCGCCGGGCCGCGCCTCGGAGAGCGGGACCGTCGTCCCCGCGTTGACCTGGTCGTACGTCGTGCGCGGCAGGCTGACGCCGGCGGCTCTCCACGCGGCCTGGGTGAGGCCGGAGCAGTCGTACGAGCCGGGGCCGGTCGCGCCCCAGACGTACGGCTTGCCGATCTGGGCGCGGGCGAAGGCGAGGGCCTTGTCGGCCTTGCTGGTGTAGGAGGAGCCGGACGACGAGGAACCCGTTGAGGATCCCGAGCTCCCGGCAGGCCCGGCGGACCCGGAGGTCCCCGTGGCGGGGGCCGAGGTGCTGTTCTGTCGCTGGGCGGCCTGCTCCTGCGCCTGCTGCTTCGCCAGTTCCGCGGCTCTGCGGGCGGCCTGCTCCCGCTTCTGCTCCTCGATCGCGGCGAGCCGCGCCTTCTCCTCGGTGTTCAGCTTGGACAGCAGTTCGCGCGCGTCGGCCAGCTTCTTCTGGACGGTGGCCTTGGCCGTCTTGATGTCGCCCTGCGACTCGGACAGCGTTTCGAGGCTCTGGGTGGCCTCCCGGCGCTTCTTCATGGTCGCGGACTGCTGGGTGACGTAGTCGTCGACCATGCCCTTCTGACGCGCGGTGAGCCGGCTCATCAGCTGGGCCTGGTCGAAGTATCCCTCCGGAGTGTCCGCCAGCAGGAAGGTGGCGGTGTCCGGTGCGGCGGCTCCGGTGCGGTACTGGGCCGCGGCGAAGGAGCCCAGCTTCTCGCGCGCCTTGTTGAGCATGTCCGTGCGCCTGGCGACGTCGTCGAGGAGAGCGGCCACGCGCTTGCGCTGCTTGGCGGTGTTCTCCTTGGCCGCGTCGTACTTCTCGGTCGCCGACTCCGCCTGGCGGTACAGGTCGTCGACCTTCTTCTCGACCTCTTCGATGCTCGGCCTGCCGCCGGAGGGGGCGGCGTTGGCCGTCTGGGAGAGCAGGGCCACGGAGGTGATGGCGGCCGTGGCCAGCGCGGGGGTGCGCAGGCCTGCCGAGACCGTAACGGCGGGGCGCGTCTTGCGGTGCGACGCCAAGGGGGACGACTCCTTCCACGGTCCGCCTACCGGGTTAGCTGTCGGGTTCGGGCGGGTGGTTCGGAAGGGTTGCCCTACGGTCCTCGCGGGAGGGTCGGACCGATTCACCCCGGGGGTTCTGGGTGGGTCCCCGGCTCCGGCTCGCGTGTCGGCGATGCCGGACTCGGCGGAGGCCGCGCGGCCCGGCGACGGTTCGCCGGAAGGGGGTCGTGCGGCCCGACGGCACGGTAGCCAACTCGTGTGGCTGATGTGAAGGTTGATGTGCGATATGCCCGATACATTTTCGTAACCTCATTTGAAAATCACATCGACGTGACCACGCGGCTCCACAGCGTGAAGACACTGACCGGTCGCTGGGACGGGAAAGTTCCCGGCCCGGGGAGCGGGGACCGCTCGGCTTCCCGGCCCGGGGAGCGGGGACCGCTCGGCTTCCCGGGCCGTGGAGCGAGGACCGCCCGGCTCGGAAGGTTCGCGGAGTTTTCAGGGCGGCCACGGGTTGTCGGTGGGGCGCCCTAGACTCGTAGAGCGATGAGCAGCCTCTTTGACGACAGCTTCCTGGCGGACCTCCAGGCCTCCCACGGCCGCGAGGAAGAACCCGCACCGCCGCCCGAGGACGATCACGCTCCGGAGCCGGTTCCGGACGATCTGTTCGGCGGGAAGTTCGACCTGCCGCCGGACCGGGACGCGTACTACCGCGACGGCGCCCCGCGCCCGGCCGTGGACCCCGCCGTGCTCCTGGAGGGTCTCAACGAGAACCAGCGCGCCGCGGTCGTCCACTCCGGTTCGCCGCTGCTCATCGTGGCCGGCGCGGGCTCCGGCAAGACCCGCGTGCTCACCCACCGCATCGCCCACCTGCTCGGCGAGCGGGGCGTCCACCCCGGCCAGATCCTCGCGATCACCTTCACCAACAAGGCCGCGGGCGAGATGAAGGAACGCGTCGAGCAGCTCGTCGGCCCGCGCGCGAACGCCATGTGGGTGATGACCTTCCACAGCGCGTGCGTGCGCATCCTGCGCCGGGAGAGCAAGAAGCTCGGCTTCACCTCCTCCTTCTCGATCTACGACGCCGCCGACTCCAAGCGCCTGATGGCCCTGGTCTGCCGCGACCTGGACCTCGACCCCAAGCGCTATCCGCCGAAGTCGTTCAGCGCCAAGATCTCCAACCTGAAGAACGAGCTGATCGACGAGGAGGACTTCGCCGCCCAGGCCACCGACGGCTTCGAGAAGACCCTCGCCCAGGCCTACGCCCTCTACCAGTCGCGGCTGCGCGAGGCGAACGCCCTCGACTTCGACGACCTGATCATGACGACGGTCAACCTGCTGCGCGCCTTCCCCGATGTCGCCGAGCACTACCGCCGCCGCTTCCGCCACGTCCTCGTCGACGAGTACCAGGACACCAACCACGCGCAGTACGCCCTGGTACGGGAGCTCGTCGGCACCCTTGAGCACCCCGTGGACGTGCCGCCCGGCGAGGACGACCTCCGGCCTGCCGAGCTGTGCGTGGTCGGCGACGCCGACCAGTCCATCTACGCCTTCCGCGGTGCGACCATCCGCAACATCCTCCAGTTCGAGGAGGACTACCCGGACGCGACGACGATCCTGCTGGAGCAGAACTACCGCTCCACCCAGACGATCCTCTCCGCCGCCAACGCGGTCATCGAGCGCAACGAGTCCCGCCGCCCGAAGAACCTGTGGACCAACGCAGGCGCGGGCGCCCGCATCACCGGGTACGTCGCCGACACCGAGCACGACGAGGCCCAGTTCGTCGCAGACGAGATAGACCGCCTCGTCGACGCGGGCGAGGCCAGGGCCGGCGACGTCGCCGTCTTCTACCGCACCAACGCCCAGTCGCGTGTCTTCGAAGAGGTCTTCATCCGGGTCGGCCTGCCCTACAAGGTCGTCGGCGGCGTCCGCTTCTACGAGCGCAAGGAGGTCCGGGACGTCCTGGCCTACCTGCGGGTGCTGGCCAACCCCGAGGACTCGGTGCCGCTGCGCCGCATCCTGAACGTGCCCAAGCGCGGCATCGGCGACCGCGCCGAGGCGATGATCGACGCCCTCGCCCAGCGGGAGAGGATCAGCTTCCCGCAGGCCCTGCGCCGCGTCGACGAGGCGTACGGCATGGCCGCGCGGTCGACCAACGCCGTCAAGCGGTTCAACACGCTGATGGAGGACCTGCGCACCATCGTCGAGTCGGGCGCCGGCCCGGCCACGGTCCTGGAGGCGGTCCTCGAACGCACCGGCTACCTTGCCGAGTTGCAGGCCTCCACCGACCCCCAGGACGAGACCCGCATCGAGAACCTCCAGGAGCTCGCGGCCGTCGCCCTGGAGTTCGAGCAGGAGCGTGCAGAGGGCGAGCAGGGCACCCTGGCCGACTTCCTGGAACAGGTGGCCCTGGTCGCCGACTCCGACCAGATCCCCGACGAGGACGAGGACGGCTCCGGCGTCATCACCCTGATGACCCTGCACACCGCCAAGGGCCTGGAGTTCCCGGTGGTGTTCCTGACCGGCATGGAGGACGGCGTCTTCCCGCACATGCGGGCGCTCGGCCAGACCAAGGAGCTGGAGGAGGAGCGCCGCCTGGCGTACGTCGGCATCACCCGCGCGCGGGAGCGGCTGTACCTGACCCGCTCGGCGATGCGCAGCGCCTGGGGGCAGCCGTCGTACAACCCGCCCTCCCGCTTCCTGGAGGAGATCCCGGCGGCGCACGTCGACTGGAAGCGCATGGGGGCCATGGCTCCGGCGGCGTCCGGTCCGGCCGCCGGCGTGGCCGCCTCGCTGTCGTCGTCCCGGTCCCGCTCGTCGGCGTCCGGCGCCTCCGGCTTCGCCACGCGCCGGGCCGCCGACAAGCCGGTGGTGTCGCTGGCCGTCGGCGACCGGGTCACCCACGACCAGTTCGGCCTCGGCACGGTGGTCGCGGTCAAGGGCACGGGCGGCAACGCGGAGGCGACGATCGACTTCGGCGACGCCAAGCCGAAGCGCCTGCTGCTCCGGTACGCGCCGGTGGAGAAGCTGTAGCTCCATGAGGCGAGCCCCCGCTCGCTCGGCGGGGGCTCACTGGTGGGGGCTCACCGGTCGCCCGAGTCGGGCCTGCGCCGGTCCGCGCCGGGCTATGTCGGGTCGAGGTCGTGGCTGCGCAGCCAGGGCAGCGGGTCTATGGGCGCTCCTCCGGCGGGCCTGACCTCGAAGTGCAGGTGCGGGCCCGTCGAATTGCCGGAGTTGCCCGAGTATGCGATCGGCTGCCCGGCCTTCACGGTCGTTCCGGAAGCGACGCGGTAGCTGGAGAGGTGGCAGTACCACGTCTCCGTACCGTCCTTCGCGGTCACGATCATCATGTTGCCGTACGCGCTGTTCCACTGCGTACGGGCCGTGCCGTCGGTCGCGGCCATCACCGTCGTGCCGTAGGAGACGGGGAAGTCGATGCCGGTGTGCACGGACATCCAGTTCACGCCTGCCTGGCCGAAATAGGCGCTGAGCCCTTTCTGTGTGACCGGAAGCACGAACTTGGGACGCAGCCGCTCCTTGCGCGCCGCCTCCTCGGCAGCCTTCCGCTTGTCGGCCTCCTGCTGTGCCTTGAGGTCGATGCGCTCCTGCGTACGGCTGGCCCGGTCGGCGAAGTCGTCGGCGCCGGCCGACAGGCTCTGCAGCTGGCTGTCCAGCTTGTTGTTGGCGGCCGACGGCCGCACGGGGTGCGCGTCGGGGGCGGAGGCCGACGTGTCCTTGCCGCCGTCGGTCAGGGTGCCGACGGAGGCGGCGGCGATTCCGGCCACGCCCATCACACACGCCGAAGGCACGGCCACGGTCAGCAGCGCGGAACGTTTGGCCGGGCGGCGCCGAGAACGGCCCGCGCCGCGGGAGGCGGCACGCGGGGCCGGCGTGACCTCTTCCTGGTCGTCGAGCAGGGGAGTGACCGCGGGCAGCTCACCGGTGTCCGACAAGTCGCCCTCGCCGGAAGCGGTTTCGTCGTAGGAACCGGCCTCGAACGCGGCGGTCGCCGGGTCGTCCTCGACCTGCTCGAAGGTGGCGGTGGCCTGCTGGTCGAAGGGTTCGGGCTGCTGCTGCCCGTGCTCGTCGTACCCCTCGGTCGCCGTGGTGGTGCCGTCGGGTGCGCCGCCGGTGTTCCACTGTGTGGCGTCGTAGGCGCCGGTGTCGAAGCTCTGGGTGCCCCACTCCCACTGCTGCGTGTGGTCGGCGGCGGAGCCGGACGGGTCGGCCTGGAGCCAGGCGTTCGCGTCCCACTGTCCGGTGGCGTCGACGGGCGTGGCCTGCTGCGGCACCGTCGCGAGCTGCTGGTGGCCCATGCCCCAGGCGGTCGTGTCGTAGGCACCGGAGTCGTAGGCGGCGTGGTGCTGGGCCGCGTACGGGTCGTAGTGCGGGGTGTGGTGGCTGCCCGTGGCCCAGTGCGCGGTCTCGTACGTGCCGGTCGTGTGGTTTCCGGCCACCGGGAGATCACCGAAGAGCGGGTCGGTCGAGAAACTCGTCGTGCCGTGCGTGCCGGTGTGCAAACCGGTGGCGTCGTAGGTGTTGTACGTGGTGAAGTCGCCGTACGCGGCTTTCTGCCCGCCGTACGACGCGTAGTGCGCCGAGGCGGCATCGGAGGCCGGAGCCGGGGGCGTCACGGTCCCCGACGGGTGACGGTCGTTCACCAACTTCTCTTTCGCCTCGACAACAGGGGCTGCCAGAGCAGTGCGGCGACTGTACCCGGCGGTATGCGGGCGCGACAATCTTCGGCAGGTTTCCCGGGCGGGGGAAACGGGCAATCGCCCGTGTTTCGGGGGACTGCGGACGCGGCTTTGGCATTGCGTTCGAGATGTGTTCGACGCCGATGGCTCAATCGGACGCGCAATTCGACGGCCCCGGGCAGGCGTTGCGCCACCGGGCGCCACCTGCCGTTGGCCCGGAGCTCACCTCCCGTCGGCCCCGCGGTCACCTTCGGATCCGGTCTGTGCACCGGGCTGCCCCTGCCCGGGGGCCCGGCCCGCCCTCACGCCACGGTGAGACCGCCGGTCTGCGCGGCGCCCTTGTCCCCGGTCCGTGCGGTGTCGAGGGCCTGCCGTATCCCGGTGGCGACGGCCGGGTGGACCGGCAGGGCGAGATGTCCGATGCCGCTCACCTGCACGTTCTGCACCATCAGGTCGGGGTGGTCGATGCAGGCCGACTCCAGCGGGTCCATCAGGTGGTCGAGGTCGCTCCAGAAGCTGACGAAGTGCGTACGGCAGCCGGGTGCGGGGCGGGCCAGCTCCTCGATCACCTCCGAACCGGGACGCATCTGGCGCACGATCGGGTGCGCGTTCGCCAGCGGCGCGACCCGGGTGCCGGAGTGGGGGGTGCCGAGGGTGACGAGAGTGCGGACCCGGAGGTCGCCGCCGAGCCGCTGCACGTAGTAGCGCGCGATCAGTCCGCCCAGGCTGTGTCCGACCACGTCGACCTGGCTGCTGCCGGTGCGCTCACAGATCTCCTCTATGTGCCGGCCGAGCAGTTCTGCCGCGGTTCGGATGTCGCAGGTGAGCGGCGAGTAGTTGAGGGACTCCACCCGCTGCCGGCCGTGCTGGGCGAGGTTGCGGCGCAGCAGTACGAACACCGACCGGTTGTCGATGAACCCGTGCAGCAGCACGACCGGGGGCTTGGCCCCGGTGGGCAGCTGTGCCGCGCCGTCCGGCGCGGGCAGCGGGCAGGTACCGGCGCGGCGCTCCTGAACGATGCCGGAGGGATACAGCAGGAGGTGTCCCGCGAGGATCGCGAGCTCCAGGGCGGTCGCCTTCAGAAGGGCCAGCGAAAGACCTGCCAGCCTGACCGGGAGCAGACGCTGGCAGAGCGGAAGAATGGGTTCTGCGACGCTGGTGACCTTCATGGCCGACCTCCTGTCGGCACGCGGGAGGACAGCCCTGTCCCCCGTGTGCTCTCGTGGGCAGTCGCGACGAAGGCGGCCGACGGGGCATGAGCGGGGCCCCCGGGGCGGGTGCGGAGCGCGGCGTGACCGACGCCGATGGCCTGACGGGGTTCCCTGCCGGTGTGGCTACGAGGCTCCCCGTTGTCGTGCCGTACCTGCCCTGTGTGCCCTTCGTGCCCTCGCCGATGCGTCGCACCACCGCGGCGCGCGGCCTGCGGCGCGGTGGTGCGACGACCTCGTTGCGGCTCCCGTGGCGCTTGTTTCCGCTGCGGTTCCCGTGCCGCGGCCGTGTGCGGCGCGGGGACTGCGAAGACCCGGAACGGTGCGCGGTGAACGTGTCCCACCGTGTGATTTCCCCCTCGGTCCGCACCGCGAAACTGCCGGTTGCGGGATGCTGGCGATAACGTTCGTTCACTTCCCCGGACACTCTGGTGCGGGGTATCCGTGCCGTAGGGGAGTACCCGGCGCGGTGAGCGACGGAATGCCGGGCATGTGAGGTGTGCTCGGCATGTTGGATGCGCTCGACATGTGCGGTACTTGTCGGTACGGATGGATGTAGTCGCTTCATGGAGGCAGTGATGGGTGTGGCAGCCGGTCCGATCCGCGTGGTGGTGGCCAAGCCGGGGCTCGACGGCCACGATCGCGGTGCCAAGGTGATCGCGCGGGCCCTGCGCGACGCCGGTATGGAGGTCATCTACACCGGGCTCCACCAGACCCCGGAGCAGATCGTCGACACGGCGATCCAGGAGGACGCCGACGCGATCGGCCTGTCCATCCTCTCCGGCGCGCACAACACGCTGTTCGCCGCCGTGATCGACCTGCTCAAGCAGCGTGACGCCGAGGACATCGTGGTCTTCGGAGGCGGGATCATCCCCGAGGCGGACATCCCCCCGCTGAAGGGGAAGGGCGTCGCGGAGATCTTCACCCCCGGCGCCACCACCCAGTCGATCGTGGACTGGGTCCGGGCGAACGTCCGCCAGCCGGCGCAGGCGTAGGGCTCCCTGCAGGTGCGCGAAGGCGCGCACCTGCCGGCGCGGGCCGGGTACTTCCGGCCCGTCCGGCGTTCCGGGGGGAGGCTGCTCCAACCGCGGGGGGAGCCGGGCGCACCGCCCCCGGGGGCGGCCGCCTCGACCCGGGACGAGGCTCAGCCGGCCTGTGCCGCACCCAGCTCCTCGGCCATCGCGGAGCGCAACCGCAACGTGGTCACCAGCCGCTGGAACGCCTCCGCCCAGTACCCTCCGGCACCCGGCGAGGCGTCCTCCGCCTCGTCCGGCACCGCCAGCAGCCCGTCCAGCCGGCCCGCCTCCGCGGGATCCAGGCACCGTTCGGCCAGTCCCATCACTCCGCTGAAACTCCATGGGTAACTCCCCGCGTCCCGTGCGATGTTGAGCGCGTCGACCACCGCCCGCCCGAGCGGCGCGGCCCAGGGCACCGCGCAGACCCCGAGCAGCTGAAACGCCTCGGACAGCCCGTGCGCCGCGATGAACCCGGCCACCCAGTCGGCCCGTTCGGCGGCGCCCAGCGTGCCGAGCAACTTGGCGCGCTCGGCCAGGGACACCGCCCCCGGCCCGCCGGCCCCGGGTGCCGAGGGCGCCCCCAGGAGCGCCCGCGCCCACTGCGCGTCCCGCTGCCGCACCGCCGCCCGGCACCACGCGGCGTGCAACTCGTCCTGCCAGTCGTCAGCCACGGGCAGCGCCACGATCTCCTGCGGCGTCCGCCCGCCCAGGCGCGCCGGCCACGTGCCGAGCGGCGCCGCCTCCACCAGTTGGCCCAGCCACCACGACCGCTCGCCCCGTCCCGTCGGCGCCTTGGGGACGACACCGTCGCGTTCCATCCTCGCGTCGCACTCGTGTGGGGCCTCGACGGTGATCGTCGGCGTCCCGCTCGTGCGGTCGACGGCCACACAGGCGCCGGCCCGGGCCGCCATCCGTGCGGCGAGGGCCGAGCCGGGCAGTGCCGACAGCAGCTCCGCCGCGGTGGCCCGTACGTTGCGGCTGCGGTCGGCCAGTGCCTGTTCCAGGAACGGCTCGTCCTCCGGCCCCAGTCCCGTGCGCAGTGAGTCGAGGAACATCAGCCGGTCCTCGGCCCGCTCCGTCACCCAGGTGGTGGCGAGCAGCTCGCGGGCGGCCGCGGGCCGGCTCGCGCGTATCGCCGCGAGGAGCGCCACCCGCTCCGCGAACAGCCCTTCCTCCCACTGACGGCGGATCCGGTCCGCGTCCTCGGGGCCGGGCAGTGCCGCCGCGCCACCCGGGGTGGCGCGCAGGGCGAACCGCCAGTCCGGGTTCAGCCGCGCCAGCCACAGCGCGCGCGGACCCGCGAAGGCCAGCACCGCGGGCCGCAGGTCGGTACGTCCCCGGGCAGCGTCGAGCAGTGCGGGCAGCGCCTGCGGCGGCGCGGCGAACCCGTGCGCGTTCGCCGCCTGGAGCCACTGGGGCAGCAGCTCCATCAGGTCGGGGGCGGTGCCCCTGCGGCCACCACCGGCCGTTCCGGGGCGGTCGGCCAGCAGCATCGCCAGCCTGCGGGCGGCCGCGGCGGGCAACGGTGGCCGCAGGTCCGCGGGCGCCGGCTCCGGGCGCTCGGCCGCCGGGGACGGACGCAGACCCGCCCTTCGCCGCACGGTCTGCACGGCCGCCGTGTCCAGCAACGTCACGGTGGCTTCCTGGCCCGCGACGTGACCCGGGGGCGTACGGCGGTCCGTGCCGAGCAGTGCCGTGGTGACCAACTCCTCCCAGGCGCCCGAGGTGGGCGCGTCCGCGCGGGCGGAGGTCCTGATCATGAGCTTCCCTTCCGTTGCCGGTGCCTGGGAGTGGTTGAAGGGTCACTCGGATCGAGTTTCCCATGGGACAGAACAAATGCGCAGATCGGACAAGAAAGGACGGATGGGTAACCCGGGTGGGTGTACGCGGGCGCGTTCGGACCGGTGCGCGCACGCCTTCTGCGCCGGTCGGCGGTGCGGGACCCGCTCCGGACCGCCCCGTGGTGGGGGTGGTCCGGCGTGCGCCGTTCAGGTGAGATCCCGACCGGCGGGAGGCACCGGTGGTACCCGTCGCTCAGCACAGCGTCACCGCCTCGCCGTCGCCCTCCGGCCAGGCGGTCAGCGGAGTGAAGCCCCGGTGGCCGCACTCGCCGAAAACCGTGACGGGCGCACCGCCCGACAGCGCGACCAGCCGCCACAGGCCCGGACGGGCGCGGGCCGCGGGAGCCAGCGGCAGCGCCGAGTCGGCGTCGGCGTCCGCGAGCTGCCAGGAGTCGCCGTCCGGCACCGGCACGACCTGGTCCAGCGTCACCGGCACCGACTCCAGCCACGGGTCGTCCCGCAGCGCCTCGCCGTACCGGGCGGCCGCCTGCGCCGTCGTCACCCCCCGTGGGCGTATCCGCGTGGGCGCCGCGGGCGCGAACCGCTCGCCCAGGGTCCCGCGCAGTTGCCCGCCGCCCGAATGGGCCGACACCTCGGCCTCCACGGCCAGACCCACCGGAAGCGACAACTCCGGGGCGCGCCCGGCGGCGCCGTAGGAGAGCAGCAGAGCCGTACGGGTGGAGTCGGCGCCGTACAGCCAGATCCTGCGGGTGGTCAGTTTCGCGTCCGCGGTGTCGTACTGCGCGAGGACGAGCCAGCGGTCCCGCACCGGTGGGCCGTCCGCGGCCGAGGGCAGGCCGACCCGGGAGCGGACCGTCCCCGCCAGCCCGTCCGGCAGTCGTTCACGCCGCAACCAACCCTGGTCGAGGAGGTGCAGCAGCGCGCACTCCTCCAGCAGGCGCACCGGCCAGCCCGGTCCGGACGACGGGATCGCCCCCAGTTCCCGTACGCGCGCGGCCAGCCCCGGTGCCTGCGCGTCGACCATGCGGGCCGCCGTCTCCTCCCACAGCCCGTACCCGGCCTGTTCGGCCGTGGCCAGACCGCCGCGCAGCAGGTCGGCCAGGCGCTGCTCCAGCTCCGTCGCCCCCGCGGTGATCCGCTCGGCCCGGCGCTCCGCCCGGCGCCGCGCCGCCTCCGGATCAGCGGCACCGGACGCGGAACCCGCCGCCCCCGCCGTCCGCTTCTCCTCCGTCCGCCTGCGTCTGCCCGCTATCCACTGCTCGGCCCAGTCCGGAGCCCGCCCCGGCGGCACCGCACCGTGCCCGCCCGTCCACAGCAGCAGCAGTCCGAGCGCGTGCTTGCACGGGAACTTGCGGCTCGGACAACTGCACTTGTACGCGGGACCGGTCGCGTCCGCGATGTCGACGACCGTCTGATACGGCCTGCTGCCACTGCCCTTGCACAGCCCCCACACCGTCCCCTCGTCACAACTGCCCGCCTCGGACCACGGACCGGCCGCGCCGAGTTTGCTTCCCGCTTTGCGTGACGCGTCGTCAGGCGCCAGTGCCAGCACCTGGTCCGCCGTCCAGCGCACCCCCTGCTGTGTCATGCCATCGAAGGTAGATCCCGCCACTGACAATCGGCCCGGCGAGCGCGTTTGTGCAGGTCAGAACGCATTGTCAGTGCCGTGGTGCACGGTGGATGCCAGATCCGAACCGGCCGAGCTGGAGGGGGCCTCAGCCATGTCTGTGTCCGTCGACCCGACGTCCGTCGAACCGAGCCAGAACCACTCCGCGCCCGCGAACCCGGGCACTCCCGCACCCGCGGGCGCACAGCCGCCGGCGGGCGCGGACGCACCCACGCCCACGGGCGCGAGCACAAACGGAGCCGACGCGCTGCGGCCGCACGCCGAGGACGCGTTCGCCGCCGAACTGGCCGCGCTGGCCGCGCACGACGACCGGCCGCGCCCGGCCCGCTGGAAGCTGTCCCCGTGGGCCGTGGCGACCTACCTCCTCGGCGGCACGCTGCCGGACGGCACAGTGATCACACCGAAGTACGTGGGCCCGCGCCGCATCGTCGAGGTCGCCGTCACCACCCTCGCCACCGACCGCGCCCTGCTCCTGCTCGGCGTACCCGGCACCGCCAAGACGTGGGTGTCCGAGCATCTGGCGGCGGCCGTCAGCGGTGACTCGACGCTGCTCGTGCAGGGCACCGCGGGCACCCCGGAGGAGGCGATCCGCTACGGGTGGAACTACGCGCAGCTGCTCGCGCACGGCCCCAGCCGCGACGCCCTGGTGCCCAGCCCGGTCATGCGGGCCATGGCGGAGGGGATGACCGCCCGCGTCGAGGAGCTGACCCGCATCCCGGCCGACGTGCAGGACACACTCATCACGATCCTGTCGGAGAAGACCCTGCCGATACCGGAACTGGGCGCGGAGGTTCAGGCGGTCCGCGGCTTCAACCTCATCGCCACGGCCAACGACCGCGACCGTGGGGTCAACGACCTGTCCAGCGCCCTGCGCCGCCGTTTCAACACGGTGGTGCTGCCGCTGCCGGAGACCCCCGAGGCCGAGGTCGACATCGTCTCCCGCCGCGTCGAGCAGATCGGTCGCTCCCTCGACCTGCCGTCCGTGCCCGACGGCCTGGACGAGATCCGCCGCGTCGTGACCGTCTTCCGCGAGCTCCGCGACGGCGTCACGACCGACGGGCGGACGAAGCTGAAGTCGCCGAGCGGCACGCTCTCGACGGCCGAGGCGATCTCCGTCGTCACCAACGGGCTCGCATTGGCAGCCCACTTCGGGGACGGCCTCCTGCGGCCCGGTGACGTCGCGGCGGGCATCCTCGGTGCCGTCGTGCGCGACCCGGCGGCCGACCGTGTCATCTGGCAGGAGTACCTGGAGACGGTGGTCCGTGAGCGCGACGGCTGGAAGGACTTCTACCGAGCCTGCCGCGAGCTCGGCGCATGAGTGGCCGCGGGCGGCCGCTCGGGCAGGCCGAGCCGACCGCGGGCAGGCCTCCGGCCGCGAGGCCGGTGACGCGGGCGCACGGCGACGTCGCGCCCGGTCGTACGGGGGCACGGCACGGGGAACCGTGCGGGGAGCGAGGAGGACGGTGTGACAGGCGCTGACGGGACCGGGAACCGATGGCCCGGCACAGGCCCGCTGCTGCTCGGGGTGCGGCACCACGGGCCGGGGTCCGCGCGGGCGGTCCGGGCCGCACTGGAGGCGGCGCGGCCGCGGATTGTGCTGATCGAGGGGCCGCCGGAGGCGGACGCGCTGATCCCGCTCGCCGCGGACGAGGGTCTGCGGCCACCGGTCGCCCTCCTCGCGCACGCCGTGGACGAGCCGGGCCGCTCGGCGTTCTGGCCGCTGGCCGGTTTCTCCCCGGAGTGGGTCGCCATCCGCTGGGCCCTGGAGCACGACGTCCCGGCCCGCTTCATGGACCTGCCCGCCACGCACACGCTGGCGTGGGAGATGAAGGACGCCGATCCGTCCGCGGAGACGGAGAACCCGGCGGACGGCCGGGCTGCCGGGGCGGAGGGCCGGGCTGCCGGGACGGAGGGCCGGGCTGCCGGGACGGAGGGCCAGGGCGCCGGGGCGGAGGGCCGGGATGCCGAGAACGGGGAAAGGCCCGCCGGGGAGGGGGAAGGCCCTGCCGGGGAGGGGACCGCGGAGCGCCCGCCCGGGGTCGACGTCCGTATCGACCCGCTCGCCCTCCTCGCCGAGGCCGCCGGGTACGACGACCCCGAACGCTGGTGGGAGGACGTCGTCGAGCACCGGGGTGTGCAGGAGAGCGACGCCTTCGCTCCGTTCGCCGCGCTCGAGGAGGCCATGGGGGCGCTGCGGGAGGCGTACGGAAGTGGTGGACACGACCGGGACCTGGTCCGGGAGGCGCACATGCGGCTCCAGGTGCGGGCGGCCCAGCGGGAGTTCGGGAACGCCGTCGCCGTGGTGTGCGGGGCCTGGCACGTGCCGGCACTGCGGCAGAAGAGCGCCGTCACCGCGGACCGGGCCGCGCTGAAGGGGCTGCCCAAGGTCAAGGTGGACATGACGTGGGTGCCGTGGACGCACCGCCGGCTGTCCCGGGTCAGCGGCTACGGCGCGGGCATCGACTCG
The DNA here is from genome assembly GCF_040646295.1 of Streptomyces sp. NPDC046197. Classification (NCBI taxonomy): domain Bacteria; kingdom Bacillati; phylum Actinomycetota; class Actinomycetes; order Kitasatosporales; family Streptomycetaceae; genus Streptomyces; species Streptomyces sp. NPDC046197. The sequence continues at coordinate 356,103 of NZ_JBEYZY010000002.1, forward strand.
CCCGGGTGGTACGAGCACCTGTTCGGCGCGCCCGACCGGCCGGTCGAGCGGTGGCTGACCAAGGTGGCGGGGCTGCTGCGTGAGGAGGACCGCATCGTGTCCTCGGCTCACGTCATCGAGGCGGTGCGGCTGGCCGAGACGCTCGCCGCGATGCGCGGCCGCCCGCTGCCGGGGCTGAGCGAGACCACGGACGCCGTGCGGGCGGTGATGTGCGACGGTTCCGATGTGCCACTGGCGCTGGTGCGGGACCGGCTGGTGGTCGGTGACGTGCTGGGGGAGGTGCCGGAGTCGGCGCCCGCGGTGCCCCTGCAGCGGGACCTGACCCGCCACCAGCGGCGGCTACGGCTCAAGCCGGAGGCGCTGGAGCGGGAGCTGGAGCTCGACCTGCGCAAGGAGACCGACGCCGGGCGCAGCAGGCTGCTGCACCGGCTGCGGCTGCTGGGCGTCGGCTGGGGCGAGCCCGCTGTGTCGCGGGGCAGCACGGGCACCTTCCGGGAGACATGGCGGCTGCGGTGGGAGCCGGAGCTGTCCGTGCGGGTGGCCGAGGCCGGGGTGTGGGGTACGACGGTGCTCGCCGCCGCCACCGCCAAGGCCGAGGCCGACGCCGTCGCGGCCCAGGCGCTCGCCGAGGTCACCGCGCTCGCCGAGCGCTGCCTGCTCGCCGAACTCCCGGACGCGCTGCCCGTGGTGATGCGCGTGCTCGCCGACCGGGCCGCACTGGACGCGGACGTCGGACACCTCGCGCAGGCGCTGCCGGCCCTGGTCCGTTCACTGCGCTACGGCGACGTGCGCGGCACGGACACGCAGGCCCTGGCCGAGGTCGCCGCGGGTCTGGCCGAGCGGATCTTCGTCGGTCTGCCCCCCGCCTGCGCCGCGCTGGACCCGGACGCGGCCGAGGAGATGCGGCGCCATGTCGATGCGGTGCACGGAGCGGTGGGCCTGCTCGGCGACACTCCGGCCGCCGGGCACGGCGACCTGCGTGCACGCTGGCGCTCCGTGCTCGGGGTCCTGTCGGGTCGGGAAACCGTGCCCGGCGTGATCCGGGGGCGTTGCGTGCGGCTTCTGCTGGACGACGGGGAGTTGGAGCAGGAGGAGGCGGCGCGGCTCATGGGGCTGGTGCTGTCGCCCGGCACGCCGCCGGCGGACGCGGCCGCATGGATCGAGGGCTTCGTCGGCGGCGGAGGCGGGATGCTCCTCGTGCACGACGAGCGGCTGCTGGGGCTGGTCGACACCTGGCTGACCGGCGTACCCGCGGAGGCGTTCACGGATGTGCTGCCACTGCTGCGACGCACCTTCTCGGCGTACGAGCCCGGTGTGCGCAGAACGCTCGGCGAACTCGTCCGGCGCGGTCCGGCGCCGGGCGGCGGAGCCGGGACCGGGACCGGGACGGCGGGCATACCCGGCTTCGCCCCGGAACTCGACGAGCAGCGGGCGGACGCCGTGCTGCCGGTGCTGCGGCTGCTGTTGGGGCTGGCGGGTCCCGAGGAACACGCCGACGACGAATGTGCGGGGGTGGCGGGATGACGGTGCAGGCAACCTACGACATGCGGGATCCGGCGCAGGAGCGCCTGCGCCGCTGGCGGCTCGTGCTCGGCGGTGACGCCGCGGACGGCACCGGATGCACCCTGTCCGGGCAGGACGCGGCGATGGACGCGACGCTCGCCGCACTGTACGGAAAAGGGGACAAGCCGCAGCAGCGGCGCGACCGTTCGGCGGGGCTCGGGGCCTCGGCGCCGTCCGTGGCGCGGTGGCTCGGGGACATACGGAAGTACTTCCCCTCATCCGTCGTTCAGGTCATGCAGCGGGACGCCATCGACCGGCTCGGGCTGGCCACGCTGCTGCTGGAGCCGGAGATGCTGGAGGCGGTGGAGGCGGACGTGCACCTCGTCGGCACTCTGCTCTCGCTCAACAAGGCCATGCCGGAAACGACGAAGGAGACGGCACGGGCCGTCGTGCGCAAGGTTGTCGAGGACCTGGAGAAGCGGCTCGCCACCCGCACCCGCGCCACCCTCACCGGCGCCCTCGACCGCAGCGCCCGCGTCAACCGTCCGCGCCACCACGACATCGACTGGAACCGCACGATCGCGGCCAACCTCAAGCACTATCTGCCGGAGTACCGGACGGTGGTGCCCGAGCGGCTCATCGGCTACGGGCGGGCCTCCCGGTCCGTGAAGAAAGAGGTCGTCCTCTGCATCGACCAGTCGGGTTCGATGGCGGCGTCCGTCGTGTACGCCTCCGTGTTCGGGGCCGTGCTGGCCTCCATGCGGTCGATCAGCACCCGGCTGGTCGTCTTCGACACGGCGGTCGTCGACCTCACCGACCAGCTCGAGGATCCGGTCGACGTCCTCTTCGGCACGCAGCTCGGTGGCGGCACGGACATCAACCGGGCACTGGCGTACTGCCAGTCGCAGATCACCCGGCCCGCGGAGACGGTCGTCGTGCTCATCAGCGACCTGTACGAGGGGGGCATACGGAACGAGATGCTGAAGCGGGTGGCGGCGATGAAGGCGTCGGGGGTGCAGTTCGTCGCGCTGCTCGCGCTGTCCGACGAGGGGGCGCCCGCGTACGACCGGGAGCACGCCGCGGCGCTCTCGGCGCTCGGAGCACCGGCGTTCGCATGCACGCCCGACCTGTTTCCGGAGGTGATGGCGGCGGCGATCGAGAAGCGTCCGCTGCCGATACCGGACACCGTGTGACGAACAAGGTCCCAGCGTCGGCAAGGTGCGGTGGTGCGGTGGTGCGGTGACGACTTGTCGACCGAATCCTGCCAGCAAAACGGACATGACTACCCATCGGTAACAGGGGGCTTGCGCAACCTCGGGAGTCGCGTGCGAGGATCGACGCCTTGTCGACGGTGCTGCGCGCGCGGCCCGTCCGCACCGCGTGGTACCGCGTCGTACCGACCCGTCACTCGTTCCGCCGTACGGGAGGACCCGCCCCCTCTTGATCTGGCCAGCAGCCCTGCCCGGTGCCGCTGCGCGCGTGATGCGCACGGCGGCCGGTCGGCGTGCGCTGCAACTGGGTCTGCTGGTGGGGGCGTTGTTCGCCCTGGGGTTCGTCTGCGGAGAGCAGGCGCACGCGGCGGAGGGAGTGCCGACGGTGACCTCGGCGGGGACCGGGGTGCCGTCGCGTTCCGTCGACGGGGTCCGGGGGTTGGCCGGCGACGCGGTCGCACACGCGCTGAACTCCCCGGAGAGGCCTGCCGCCCACGGCGTGCCGGCCCCGGAGGCCGAGGGGGACCACTCTCCCAAGGGCACCGAACCCAACCTCGACACGGCCAACCTCAACGCGGCCAAGATCGACACGGCCGACTTCACGACGGCCAAGCTCAACGCGGCCGGCTTCAAGGAGCCCAGCCTTCACGCGCCCAGCCTCCGCACGTCCAAGGGCAACGAAGGGCTCCCGCCTCAGGGCAGCGCCACAGGCATTCGCCTCACGGACCCGAACCCGCACACGGACACGGACACGGACACGGGCGCCCCGCGGACCGTGCTCTCTGTGGTCCGTCCTGTTGCCGGTTCCGGCGTTGCCTCAGTGACCGGCCTGGCCGTGCGGCCGGTCGGGGACCTCGTGCAGGTCGTGACGGACGGGTTGGCAGAGGCGCGGGCGAGTGTGCCGGCTCATGTGCCGGCGCTGCCCTCGCTCCCGGCGCTGCCTGCGTTGCCGTCGGGCCCCGGCTCGCCCGCGCTGCCGTTGCCGGGGCTTCCCGGCCGGTGCGAGCTGCCCGGACGACTGCTGCCCGCGCCCGTCACCTCGCTGCCGCAGCGGCCGGGCAGCGCGCACAGTCCGTCGTCCGGCCGGAAGGCCGCGAGCGGGCAGTCCGGTACGACGGCCCGTACGGCCGTAACCGCCACCGCAGGTCCGCGGCTCGCCGTCCCGGTCGGCGCAGTGGACGTGGACGCGTTCGCTCCCGCCCACCGTGCCCCCCGGGCCGAGCACACACCCGCGCACCGTTCGCCCGACGGTGATCCCAGCGGGGCCGTCGGCAACCTGTCGACGACCGACACCGGCACGTCGCGACACGGCGACGCGCATGCCGTCACCCTGAACGACCGGGCCCCGCTGCACCTGCTGCCCGGCGCCGCCGCGCGTGTCGACGCGGCCGGGATCCGGGACAGGCAGCGGGACATCCCCGTCTTCCCCGGCTAGGCAGACCCGCAGAACCGCCCCTCCCCGCCCAGACCTGTCGCGCGGGGGCGGAACAGGTTTGCCCGCCCGTCCGGACCCCCTCCGATCGCCGGACGGAAGCCGCCGGAGCCCCGCCGCGTCCACCGGTCCCCGTTTCCCGGACCGCGACCGTGACCGGCACGGCCACCGGCGCCGCACAGTCCCACCATCCCCGGAGCCCCGGAGCCCCCTTCCGGGCGTCTCGGAATCCCAAAGGATCTGACGCACGCATGAACAAGAACATCCGCCGCTCCATCGTCATAGCCGCCGGTGTCACCGGCGCGTGGACGCTGGGCTCGGCCGTCGCCAGTGCCGACGAACTGCCCGCGTCTTCCCTGTCCGCACCGGACGCGACCGCCGACGCCGCCACCACCGCCGGTTCGTCGACCGGCTCGGTGACCGGCGCCGTCACCCACACCGTGGACCACACCGCCGATGGCGTGGTCTCCGGTGTGCAGAACACCGTCTCCGGCGTCACCGACGGCGTGACCCACGGCGTTACGAACGGTGCGGCCGTGCAGGGCGCCGCCTCGGCCGTGTCGGACACTGCCGCACGCGCGCAGTCCACGGCCTCCGGCGTCACCGGCACCGCCGCGACGACCGCACACACCGGGAAGGCCGGCAGCGCCGCCGAGCAGGCCCGCCGGTACGTGGACGCCCACGTCACCGTCCCGCACGCCGACAGGATCAGGGGTGCGCAGGCCATCCGGGGCGCACAGGCCGCGCGCGCCGCGTCGGCCGGGGCGACCGCGGCCGCCGGCCAGGCGGCCCGCACGGTCGCCCACGACGCGACCGGTGTCACCTCCGGCGCCTCGTCCACCTCCCAGGACGGCATCGACTACCTCTTCGGCCCCCTCTCCGCCTTCGCACCGGAGCTGGAGCAGGCCCTCGCCGGCGCCCAGACGAAGCTCCAGGGCATCCAGGCGGCGGCCCACGCCCAGGCTCAGGGCGTCGATGGCGTCGTCCGCACGAAGGCGCAGCACGTCGCCGCGGGCGCCGGTCGTACGGCCGCGGGCGTCACCGCAGCCGGGCAGGCGGCGGCCGCCGGTGCCGCGGACCGGGCCTCGGGCGTGGCCGCCGCAACCCAAGGCACGGTCGCGGGTGCGGAAGGCGTCGCGGGAGCCGCCGTTTCCTCTGTGCCCGGTCACGTCACCGGTGCGGTGGGTGGGGTGCGGCAGCGGGT
>NZ_JBEYZY010000002.1:361549-408765 GCF_040646295.1 Streptomyces sp. NPDC046197
GGTTGTCGGGACGGTCGCGGGTGCGGAAGGCGTCGCGGGAGCCGCCGTTTCCTCTGTGCCCGGTCACGTCACCGGTGCGGTGGGTGGGGTGCGGCAGCGGGTTGTCGGGACGGTCGCGGGTGCGGAAGGCGTCGCGGGAGCCGCCGTTTCCTCTGTGCCCGGTCACGTCACCGGTGCGGTGGGTGGGGTGCGGCAGCAGGTCGTCGGGACGGTCGCCGCCGTACCCGGGACCGTCACGCCGGTCGTCGAACAAACCGCGGTGGCCGTCGTCCCGCCCGTGGCGGGCGCCGCGGTGGACGGTGTCGTGCCGGTCGCCGGGCAGGCGCTGGCGGGCGTGGTGCCGCTGGCCGGGCATGCCGTGCAGGGGGTCGTTCCCACCGCCACGGATGCCGTGTACGGCGTGACTCCGGTGGCCACCGGCGCCGTTCGGGGCGCGGTGCCGGTCGCCACGAACGCGGTCGGAGGCGTCGCGCCGGTCGTCGGGTACGCCGTCGACGCCGCGGCCGCTCAGGCGTACGGAGTCGTCGCCGACGTCCAGCCGGTCGCGGGCGGTGCTGTCCAGGGCGTGCAGGGCGTCGCCCATGGCGCCGGCGACGGGGTGCAGCCGGTCGCGGCGGGTGCGGTCTCGGACGGGTGGTCGGTCGCCGCGGGCGCGGTCGCCGACGGCCGGCCGGTCGCCGGGGGTGTGCTTGCCGACCTGCCCCCGTACGCCACCGGCCTGGTGGGCCAGGCGGCTCACGGCACCACGCACGCCGTACTGCCGCCGGTCGCCGGTACCGCGGTGCACGGTGCCGTACCCGTCGCCGGGCAGGCCGTCGTGGACGCGGGCGTGCTGGCGCACGGCGTCGCGGGTGACGTCGAGCCCTTTGCGGGCGGGGTCGCCGGGGCCGTACCGCCGCTGGCGCAGGGTGTGGCCGGGCAGGCGGCGCCGTTCGCCGAGAGCGTCGCGAGCCAGGTGCCGCCGTTCGCGTACGGGGTCGCCGGTGGGGTGCGGCCCGTCGTCGACACCGTCACCGAGACCGTGCAGCCCGTCGTGCAGGGGATCGGCGGCAGCGCCGCCGGGCTGGCCTACGGGGTGGCGGGCGAGGCGTCGCCCTTCGCCGGCGGTGTGGCCGGCGAGGTGGACCCGTTCGCGCAGGGCGCCGTCGGCCAGGTGGCCCCGTTCGCCGGGGAGCTGACCGGGACGGTCCGGGGCACCGCGAGCGGACTGGCCGGTCACGCGGTCAGGTGCCGAGGGCGTCGCGCAGTCGATCACCCCGGGCTACGTCCGGGGCACGCAGGACGTGCACCCGTACCGCGTCTGACACCGTACGAGCGCACGGCCGTACCACGCCCCCCGGCGGAGGGCAGGTACGGCGGTGACCGACTCCGCGAGGCAGTAGGTCCCGGACGGCCGCATTCCAGCGGCCCGTTCGGCCGGAACCGCGCGGACGGGCCGTTCGGTCCCCATTGGGGTGGGGACCGCCCGGCCCGCGCCCCGGGCGCGGCGCACGTATGTGCCCCTCCGGGGCTGTTCAAGGGGCCTCACCGGGTCAACCCCAGCCCGGTGAGGCCTTGTGCCCCCCTCGCGCCCCGGCCGCGTAGGCTGAATCATGTGACAGGTATCACCGCTCAGGTGTGACCTGCGATTTAGGGCGGCCCCGGTAGCGGCGATAACCTGCGAGACGGACATGCCGCGCGCTCGGACACCGTGTGCGCCTCCCCTGTGACAGAGCGGACGTCACGTTGCCCTTCGCGGCACGCCCACGCATCCAACGAACCGCGAGATCACTGATAGGGACGGAAGCGCGTGGACCTGTTCGAGTACCAGGCGAGGGACCTCTTCGCCAAGCACGGTGTACCGGTGCTGGCCGGTGAAGTCATCGACACGCCTGAGGCGGCGCGCGAGATCACCGAGCGGCTGGGCGGCAAGTCGGTCGTCAAGGCTCAGGTGAAGGTCGGTGGTCGCGGCAAGGCCGGCGGCGTCAAGCTCGCCGCCAGCCCGGACGAGGCCGTCGCCCGCGCGACGGACATCCTCGGCATGGACATCAAGGGCCACACGGTCCACAAGGTCATGATCGCCGAGACGGCCCCGGAGATCGTCGAGGAGTACTACGTCTCCTTCCTCCTCGACCGCGCCAACCGCACCTTCCTCTCCATCGCCTCCGTCGAGGGCGGCATGGAGATCGAGGAGGTCGCGGCCACCCGCCCCGACGCCGTCGCCAAGATCGCGATCGACCCCATCGACGGCGTGGACGAGGCCAAGGCCCAGGAGATCGTGGCCGCGGCCAAGTTCCCGGCCGAGGTCGCCGACAAGGTGGCCCAGGTCCTGATCACGCTGTGGGACACCTTCATCAAGTCGGACGCCCTCCTGGTCGAGGTCAACCCGCTGGCCAAGGTCGCCTCCGGTGACGTCCTCGCCCTGGACGGCAAGGTCTCCCTGGACGACAACGCCGAGTTCCGCCACCCCGAGTTCGAGGAGCTCCACGACAAGGCGGCGGCCAACCCGCTCGAGGCCGCGGCCAAGGAGAAGAACCTCAACTACGTCAAGCTCGACGGCGAGGTCGGCATCATCGGCAACGGCGCCGGCCTGGTCATGTCGACCCTGGACGTCGTCGCCTACGCGGGCGAGGCCCACAAGGGCGTCAAGCCGGCCAACTTCCTCGACATCGGTGGCGGTGCCTCCGCCGAGGTCATGGCGAACGGCCTGGAGATCATCCTCGGCGACCCGGACGTCAAGTCCGTCTTCGTCAACGTCTTCGGCGGCATCACCGCCTGCGACGCCGTCGCCAACGGCATCGTGCAGGCCCTGGAGCTCCTGGAGAGCAAGGGCGAAGAGGTCACCAAGCCGCTGGTCGTGCGTCTTGACGGCAACAACGCCGAGCTGGGTCGCAAGATCCTGGACGACCGAAAGCACCCGCTCGTCCAGCGGGTGGACACCATGGACGGCGCGGCCGACAAGGCCGCCGAGCTGGCTGCTGCCGCGAAGTAAGGGACGAGGTCACACACAACCATGGCTATCTTCCTCACCAAGGAATCCAAGGTCATCGTCCAGGGCATGACCGGCTCCGAGGGTCAGAAGCACACCCGCCGCATGCTCGCTTCCGGCACCAACATCGTCGGTGGTGTGAACCCGCGCAAGGCGGGCCAGACCGTCGACTTCGACGGCACCGAGGTACCCGTCTTCGGCTCCGTCAAGGAGGCCATCGAGAAGACCGGCGCCGACGTCTCGGTCATCTTCGTCCCGGAGAAGTTCACCAAGGACGCGGTCGTCGAGGCCATCGACGCCGAGATCCCGCTCGCGGTCGTCATCACCGAGGGCATCGCGGTGCACGACACGGCGGCCTTCTGGGCGTACGCCGGCAAGAAGGGCAACAAGACCCGCATCATCGGCCCGAACTGCCCCGGTCTGATCACCCCGGGTCAGTCGAACGCCGGCATCATCCCGGCCGACATCACCAAGCCGGGCTGCATCGGCCTGGTGTCGAAGTCCGGCACGCTGACGTACCAGATGATGTACGAGCTGCGGGACATCGGCTTCTCGACCTGCGTCGGCATCGGCGGTGACCCGATCATCGGCACCACCCACATCGACGCGCTCAAGGCCTTCCAGGACGACCCCGACACCGACCTGATCGTGATGATCGGTGAGATCGGCGGCGACGCCGAGGAGCGGGCCGCGGCCTTCATCAAGGAGAACGTGACCAAGCCGGTCGTCGGCTACGTCGCGGGCTTCACCGCGCCCGAGGGCAAGACCATGGGCCACGCCGGCGCCATCGTCTCCGGCTCCTCCGGCACGGCCCAGGCCAAGAAGGAGGCCCTGGAGGCGGCGGGCGTCAAGGTCGGCAAGACCCCGACCGAGACGGCGAAGCTCGCCCGCGAGATCCTCGCCGGCTGAGTCCGTCCGGTTCAGGTCGGTGGGCCCGTCCCGGGTGGGGCGGGCCCACCGCCGTTGTGTGGGGCCGCGGCGTCATCGGGGATCCGGCACCAGCCGTTCCGGCCCACTCGCCGTCTCCCCCCTCAGCTTGGCCCGCAGGGTGAGCTCGTGCTGGGACAGCGGGCCCATGGCCGCCTGTGGCGGAACTCCCTGTACCGCGTGTCCGGGAGACACCGGAGCCACGTAGTGAGTGGGCGCCGTCCGCAGTGTCAGCGTCGTCGCGCCGATGATGGTGACCGTGAAGGCGATCGCAGACCTGGTCCAGAAGCGGGTTCTGCGTTCCTCGACCGTCCGCACCACCGTGGGCCGCGCCGCGCTGAGCCGTTCCGCGGCGCCCAGCCGCACCAGCCGCCGGTGCAGTTCCGCCGGGTCCGCGAGCTCCGGCAGCTGCCCGGCCACGGTCTGCCGGGCGCGCATCAGCCGGTTCGCCGTCGCCGGTGTGCTCGCCTCCGTCTCCGCCGCCGTCTCCGGCAGGTCAAGGCCGACACCGTCGTAGAGCACCAGGGTGCGGCGGTAGGACGGGGGAAGCGTCATGAGGGCGTGCAGCAGTGCGCGGTCGGCGGGGTCGGGGGGCGGATCCGGGACGCGGTTGCGCGGGCGGAAGCGGTACCAGGGGGAGAGCGCGCAGTCGTACGCCGTCGCCCGCACCCAGCCCGCAGGGTCCCGGTCGCGGGCCACCTCCGGCCAGCGCTGCCAGGCGAGTTGGAAGGCCTGCTCCACGGCCTGGCGCGCCCGTTCGGGCCGGCCGGTGAGCAGATAGGCCTGCCGGACGAGGGCGGGAGCACAGAACGCGTAGAGGGCGTCGAAGGCCTGAGCGGGTGTCAGGGGGGCCGAACCCGATGCGGCAGCCGGTGCGCCGTCCGGTGCGTCGCCCGGTGCGCCGTCCGGTGCGTTGCCCGGTGCGTTGCCCGTGGCGGGTGCCGATGCGGCGGCCGATGGCACCTTCGCCGGACGGGCCGTCACCTCCCCGGTGCATCGGGGCTTCTGACGGTTCGTCTGCTTCACAGTGCATCCCTTCGTGTGAATAGGTACATAAACGTATATTGAGCGACACAGCGGAGGTTCGCCTGTTGCGCCGGGAAAGAGCGTGTCGTTGGGAGCATGGCGGTCGTGATGACGACCGATCGACGTCCACCGCTGTCGACCCTGCGCACCCGGGTGCGGGACCGGCCGCCCGGACTGGGCGCCGGTTTCGTCGGCGGTGCGGTCGCGGCGGGGCTCGGGCTCGGCTCGTTCGCCGTGCTCGTCATCGGACTGTGGATCACCTCGCCGTATCCCGACAGCGGGCCGGGCGGCGCGCTGCACGTCGCCGCCGCGATGTGGCTGCTGGCGCACGGGGCCGAACTGGTGCGCACCGACACGCTCACCGGCGTTCCCGCACCCGTGGGAGTGACGCCCCTGCTCCTGCTCGCGTTGCCGCTGCTGCTGGTGCACCGGGCGGCGCGGGACGCGACCGACGGCGGCCACGGCGGACCGCTCCTGCCCTCGCGCACCGCCTGGGCCGGCGTCGTGCTCGGCTACCTCGCCGTGGGCGGCGCGGCCGCCGCCTATGCCGAGGCAGGCGCCCTGCGGCCGTCCTGGGAAGGGGCGGCGGTGTGCGTGCCGCTGGTCGCCACGGTGGCGGCGGGCAGCGGTGTGTGGACGGCGTACGGCTGTCCGCGCGCCCCGCTGGAGCGGCTGCTGCGCGTGCTGCCGGTGAGCGTACGGCGTCTGCTCCTGGGGACGGGACCCCGCGCGCGCCTCGGCGCCGCCGCACGGGCGGCGGGCGCGGGGGTGGTGGTGTTCGTCGGGGGCGGGGCACTGCTCCTGGGGGGGTCGCTGGTGGGGCACGCCGAGGCGGCCCAGGGTGCCTTTCTGCGGCTGACGGAGGGGTGGTCGGGGCGGTTCGCCGTACTGGTGCTGTGCCTGACGCTGCTGCCGAACGCGGTGGTGTGGGCGGTGGCGTACGCGGTCGGCCCCGGCTTCCTGCTCGGCGCCGGCCACGTCGTGGGCCCGCTGGCCTCCGCACCGGCCCCCCTTCTGCCGCCGTTTCCCCTGCTCGCGGCGGTGCCGGACGCGGGTCTCGGCGCACCGCTGAACTGGGCGTCCGCGGCGGTGCCGGTGGCGGCCGGGCTGACGGTGGGGTGGTTCGTCGGCGGCGCGGCGGTGCGGGACGGGCAGGGCACGGGCGCCGCGGTACGACGGGCGCCGGGTGCGGGCGCCGCCGGGGCCGCGGGGCAGGCTGCGGCCATGGGGCCGAGGAGGCGGGGTGCCGGGTCGGCCGGGCCTCACGGTGCGCGGTCCGGCGGCCGGGGGCGCGCCCGGGCCTGGTCGTGGCGCCGGACGGCGGGCGGTGCCGCGCTGGCGTGCGGGCTGTGTGCGGCCGGGCTCTGTGTCCTCGCGGCGCTGTCGGGCGGACCCTTGGGGAACGCGGCCCTGGCCCGGTTCGGCCCGGTCGGATGGCAGGTCGGCTCGGCCGCGCTGGCGTGGACCGCGACGGTGGCGGTGCCGACGGCGGTGTGTCGGCGGGCCTGGCGCTGCCGGGGAGGCCGGGGGCTGGAGCCGCCGATCGTGATCTCCGGGGAGGGCGGGACGCGGACCACGGAGCCGGGGACCGGAAAGGCGGGGAAGGGCCGGGCGGCGGCTCCGCCGCTCGCCCGATCGCCGGAGGGCGAAGGGGTAGGGCGGCGGATCGGGAAGCCACGGGACGGCGGGACGCCGGCGAGCGGGCAGTCGGACGCCGACGAGGGCGGGCGTCGGCCCCGGAAGTCGTTGGTGCGGGGCTGGTTCACCCGGACCAGGACACCGGCCCCGCCGCCGTCGCAGCCGGACGCCGTGTACGTGCCCTACGACCCCGATCCCACCCTGGAGCCGTACGACCTGCTGCCTGTCGACTCCTCACCCGCCTGCGAACCGTCGCTCTGGCGCGCGCAGGCGGAGCCCGGACAGCAGGCGGAAGCCGAGCAGCCGGAGGAGCCCGAGGAGCCGGTGGAACCCGAGGAGCCGGTGGAACCCGAGGAGCCGAAGGAACCCGAGCAGTCGAACGACGCCACGGAACCGAGCGGCCTCACAGAGACCGAATCCCCCACGGAAACGGAGAAGCCGCCCGGCGAGAGGAGCGAGCCCACCCCCTGAACCGTCCGCACCTTCGCTGAACCGTCCGCACCTGCGCGGACCCCTCCGCCTCCCCGCCGCGCGCGGCCCCGGTTCAGCCGTTGATTCCCAGCACCCCCCGCAGCTCCTTCGGGAGGTGCTGGTCGCAGGACTGCTTCGCCTCGTTGGTCAGGGCGTCGTTCGTGCAGGAGTAGTAGTCGCTGTAGACCAGTTGGGCGGTGAAGGTCACCGCGACCAGGGCGAGGGCCAGACAGGCGGTGACGAGGCCGCTGACCGCGGCCGTCGTCTGGGGGCGGCTCTCGGGGCCCGGGGTGTTGTGGTTCGGGGTGCGCGACTTGGCGCGCAGCGAGCTGACGCCCCAGTACAGGGCCAGTACGCCCAGCAACAGGGCCACGTACGGCCAGCTGAAGAGGGCGAAGAAGAAGGCCCACATGCCGCACAGCAGGGCGTACCGCGCGCGGCGCTGGGCGGGGTCCGTCGGATCCCAGCGCAGACCCGGACCAGAACTGCCACCGGGGCCACCGGGGCCGCCCGGGCCACCGGGTCCTGACGGGCCGCCACCGGGCCGCTGGGGGCGATCCCCGAAGCCGCCGGAGGAGCGGCCGGGCTGACGGTCGCTCCACTGGCTGCCCCAGGGGGAGTGGTCGCCGTTCTCACCGGACGTGCCGTCGGCGCCCTCGCCGCCCGATGGGCGCCGGGGGCGCCAGGGGCGGTCCGGGGTGCCCTCCGGCGGCGGGGCGAAGGGGTTGTCGTCGGGGGCCGCGCCGCCCTTCCCGTCGCCGTTCTTCCCGCCCGAGGGCGCGTCGGGCGGTGAGGTGGGGCGCTCCCGCAGCAGCACGGCGCCGCGCTCCCCTCCCTGCGCCGACTGCGGGGGGAGCGTGAGAAGTCGCAGGCTGCGGTCCGGCATCAAGTGAGCGTCTTCCCCTTGGTGAGTCACGACTGGTCTGGCACGACCGACAACGACCGATCGATCCGGAGCGTCCTCGGCGGCCGGGAAGCCCCCGGGACCGGGTCCGTCATCTTGTTGAACGCGCGGCGCACGAAGCGCGTTCCCGTACCAGCTTCCCCAGACGCTACCTTCCGGCCACGCCCCCGTCCCATGGGGGCCGTCCGGTGTGCCGGTATCGTTGCTGACGGTCGGCCGCTTCGTAGGCTTCCCCGTATCCGGGAGCGCGAAGCATTCGTACGACCATACAAACAGCTTCCCCGAGAAAGGGCCCCACCGTGGCCGCCAAGCCCGTGGTCAAGCGCCTCGTCGTGCTGGTCTCCGGATCCGGCACCAATCTGCAGGCGCTCCTCGACGCGATCGCGGAGCTCGGCCCCGAGTCCTACGGCGCCGAGATCGTCGCCGTGGGCGCCGACCGCGAGGGCATCGAGGGGCTCGCGCGCGCCGAGCGCACCGGGGTGCCGACCTTCGTGCGCAAGGTCAAGGACTACGGGACGCGGGAGGAGTGGGACGCGGCACTCGCCGAGGCCGTCGCCGCCCACCAGCCCGACCTCGTCGTGTCCGCCGGGTTCATGCGGATCGTGGGGAAGGAGTTCCTCGCGCGGTTCGGCGGGCGGTTCGTCAACACCCATCCCGCCCTGTTGCCCAGTTTTCCGGGGGCCCACGGCGTGCGCGACGCGCTGGCGTACGGCGCCAAGGTCACCGGCTGCACCGTCCACTTCGTCGACGACGGCGTCGACACCGGACCGATCATCGCTCAGGGCGTGGTGGAGGTCCGGGACGAGGACGACGAGAGTGCGCTGCACGAGCGCATCAAGGAAGTCGAGCGAAGGCTGCTCGTCGAGGTCGTGGGGCGGATCGCCCGCAACGGCTATCGCATCGAGGGACGAAAGGTAGTTATCCAGTGACCGCCGAGAGCAACAAGCGGCCCATCCGGCGCGCGCTCGTCAGCGTCTACGACAAGACCGGTCTCGAGGAGCTCGCGCGCGGGCTGCACGAAGCCGGCGTCGAACTCGTCTCCACCGGCTCCACCGCCGCGAAGATCGCCGCGGCCGGCGTGCCCGTCACCAAGGTCGAGGAGCTCACCGGCTTCCCCGAGTGCCTGGACGGCCGGGTCAAGACCCTGCACCCGAAGGTGCACGCGGGCATCCTCGCCGACCTGCGCCTGGAGGACCACCAGCGGCAGCTGGCCGAGCTGGGCGTCGAGCCGTTCGACCTGGTCGTGGTCAACCTCTACCCGTTCCGTGAGACCGTCGCCTCCGGCGCCTCGCCCGACGAGTGCGTGGAGCAGATCGACATCGGCGGCCCCTCGATGGTCCGGGCCGCCGCCAAGAACCACCCGTCGGTCGCCGTCGTCACCAGCCCGGCCCGGTACGCCGACGTCCTCGCCGCCGTCACCTCCGGCGGCTTCGACCTGGCCACCCGCAAGCGGCTCGCCGCCGAGGCCTTCCAGCACACGGCCGCCTACGACGTCGCCGTGGCCTCCTGGTTCGCCTCCTCCTACGCCCCGGTGGACGACTCCGAGTTCCCCGACTTCCTCGGCGCCACCTGGGAGCGCGCGCACACCCTGCGCTACGGCGAGAACCCGCACCAGCCCGCCGCCCTCTACGCCGACGGCAGCGGGAGCGGCCTGGCGCAGGCCGAGCAGCTGCACGGCAAGGAGATGTCCTACAACAACTACACGGACACGGACGCCGCCCTCCGCGCCGCGTACGACCACGCCGAGCCGTGCGTGGCGATCATCAAGCACGCCAACCCGTGCGGCATCGCCGTCGGCGCCGACGTGGCCGAGGCGCACCGCAAGGCGCACGCCTGCGACCCGCTGTCCGCGTTCGGCGGTGTGATCGCCGTGAACCGGCCGGTCAGCAAGGAGATGGCCGAGCAGGTCGCCGAGATCTTCACCGAGGTCATCGTCGCGCCCGGGTACGAGGAGGGGGCCCTGGAGGCCCTCACCAAGAAGAAGAACATCCGCGTGCTGCGCTGCGCGGGCGGCCCGTCGAACCCCGTCGAGCTCAAGGCCATCGACGGGGGCGCGCTGCTGCAGGTCACCGACCGGCTGCAGGCCGACGGCGACGACCCGGCCAACTGGACCCTGGCCACCGGCGAGGCGCTGTCCGCGGAGGAGCTCGCGCAGCTGGCCTTCGCCTGGAAGGCCTGCCGGGCGGTGAAGTCCAACGCGATCCTGCTCGCCAAGGACGGCGCGTCGGTCGGTGTCGGCATGGGCCAGGTGAACCGCGTCGACTCCTGCAAGCTCGCGGTCGAGCGGGCCGGTGAGGAGCGGGCGCGCGGTTCCTACGCCGCCTCCGACGCGTTCTTCCCGTTCCCCGACGGCCCCGAGATCCTCATCGGCGCCGGCGTCCGGGCGATCGTCCAGCCGGGCGGTTCGGTCCGTGACGAACTGGTCGTGGAGGCCGCGCAGAAGGCGGGCGTCACGATGTACTTCACCGGCACCCGCCACTTCTTCCACTGAGCGCACGACGTGAGCGGTCTCCGGCCCTCCCCCGAGTGGGGCCGGAGACCGCGGTCGTGTCACGTCAGCACGGACGCACGGAGTAGATCGGGTCCCAGGTGGCGCGGCCGGCCTCGTACGCGGTGGAGGTCCAGCGCACGCTGCCGTCCTTGTTGTAGAAGCGGGCGACGGTGCCGGGCGTCTGGTTGTTGACGAAGTCTCCGTCGCCGTACCAGTTGGAGACGGACCACTGCTGGCACTTGTAGAAGATGAAGACGGTGCCGCGCACGTTCACGCACAGGTAGCCGTAGCTGCAGTTGAGGGCCGCGGCCCGGGCCTGCCTGGCCTGGTCCGCCGGATACACCGTGACGTCGAGGCCGTCGTAGTGGACCTTGGTGGCCGAGACCTGCCGGCCGCCGGGCTGGGCGGCGAGCACGGCGTCGACGCGCTGCTGGACGCCGGTTGCCGCGGCGGCGGTGGACCGGGTGTGGGAGGCGGCGCCGTCCGTCCCGGCCGCGGCGGCCGAGACGGTGGAACCGGCGAGCAGTGCGGTGGCCGCGACGAGCAGCGCGGCGGACTTCTTGACGTTCACTTTCGTTCCCCCATGTGTTGCCGTGAGCACGGTTGTGTCGTTCCGCCGGAGCGGAGTGGTCATACCGTGGCAAAGACGGCGGGGTGCCGGTACCTCGGAAGTCTGAGGGTCACTTCTTCCCCGGCGGGGTGTACTCCTTGAGGTAGTGGGCGACGCGTGCGCAGTAGTCGCGGGTCTTCGGGGGAGGCCCGCCCGCGTCGTTCACCTTCCGGTACGAGGTCCGGTACGCGGCGGCGAGCAGCACCCGCCTGTCGCCGGGCAGGCCGGGCTCGAGCAGTGGTCGGATGTAGCACAGGTAGCGGGCCATGGCGGGGATCGAGACCGCGGGCGGGAAGGGGGGTTTGGGCGTCTGGGTCGCGGGCTGACCGTCGGCGCGCACCCACCAGCGCAGCACACGCGGCGTCCACCGCGCGATGCCGTACTCGTCGTTGGCCGGGTCGGACAGGTCGGGGTCGAAGTCGCTCTCCGCCTTCAGCATCGCGGCGATCAGCGCGGGGGTGACCTCGGCCTGCACGCAGTCGTGCGCGGAGTCCACGATCAGGCGCCGGTAGACGGCCGGGACGCCTTTGTCGGTACGGAGTTCGGCGGCACCGTAGGTGGTGAGGGCGACCGTGGGGGCCCGGGCCGGGGTGTCCTTCGCGTCGGCGCCCTGACCGGCCCAGGTGCTGACGCCGTAGCCCAGGGCGGCCATGGCGGCGGTGGCGGCCGCCGTGCCGAGCACGATCCAGGTCCGGCGCCGGCGGATCGGCCGCCGGCGCAGGAACCGCGGACCGGCCCGCGCACTTCCGGCGCCGGCCGTGGACTGCACCCGGCGCAGCAGGGCGGCGGTGGTGATGCGGTCGGCGTGGGTACGGGCCAGACACGCGCGGACGATCTCCCGCCAGTCGTCCGGAAGGGAGGGCGAGAGACGCAGCTCCTCCGCGCCGCGGGCGTAGGCGGCGGCCGCGTCCCGGCGGGCCGTCGCGGTGCCGCCCGGCAGCGGGAAGGAGCCGGTGAGGACCAGATGGGCGAGGACCCCGAAGGCCCAGACGTCGGCGGACGGGCGGATACGGCGGCCGCGTTCGCCGATCTCGGACCACAGCAGCTCGGGCGGCGTGTAGTCGGGTGTGGAGAAGGCCGGGGTGTAGGCGTGGGTGCCCTCCAGTTCGGCCGCCATGTTGAAGTCGGCGAGCCTCACCGAACCGTCCTCCATCAGCAGCACGTTGGCCGGCTTCAGGTCTCCGTGCACCCAGCCCGCCCGGTGCAGCTGGGCCAGGCCCTCGCAGATCTGGACCAGCAGCACCGGGCCGTCGGCCGGCCGGGCCCGGTCCGCGAGCAGCGCGGCCAGCGAGCCCTCCGCCTTCTCCAGGACGAGGACGGTGGCGCCGTCGAGCTCGGGCCGGGCCGGGTCGTCGACGGTCAGGGTCTCGTACATCCGGATGAGCCGCGGGCGTCTGAGCCGGCGGTGCAGGTCGACCTCGCGCTCGGCGAGCTCGCGCAGATGGGTCAGCTGCCGCGGCGTACCGGTGCCGGTGGGCAGGAACTTCAGGGCTGCCGTGCTCGGCAGCGCCTCGGTGTCCTGCCCTGCCTTCGGGGCGACGAAGCCGGGGCCGGGAGACCCTTCGCCGGTGCCGCCGGTGCCGCCGGTGCCGCCGGTGCCGCCGGTGCCGCCGGTGCCGCCGGTGCCGCCGGTGCTGCCGGTGCGTCGCCCTTCGTACACGCTGCCGAATGCGCCCGTCGCGATGGGCCGCCGTACCTCCCAGACGCCGACCCGGTAGCCGCGGGGCACCGGCACGGCGTAGGGCTCGGTCACCGCGGCACCCGGCTCGGCGGTGCCGACAGGACGACCAGGTCGTCCTCCCGTACCAGATCGAAGCGCAGCGCCAGGGAGACCAGCGACTCCTTCTTGCCGTTCAGACGGTGTCCCGTCTCGGCCGTCTCCGGTCCGGGCTTCAGGCGCAGCTTCACCGCCAGGTAGTCGATGTTCCACTGCACCGAGGTGCGGGACGCGGCGGGCCAGGTCGCGCGCAGCCGGTCCACCACCTGGTCGACGGTGGGCAGCGGGGCGTGCGGAGCGCCGCGCAGCCGGGGCTCGCACAGCGCGGCGAGCACCGCGAAGTAGCGCTTGGTGCGGTCCACGGAGAAGGCGGGCGCGGTGGTGGCGCCGTCGGTTCCGGCGCCGTCGCGCAGGTAGTCGTGGCGCGGCGCCCACACGTCGATCGCCAGCAGGTCCCCGGCCGCGGGAAGCACGATCCGGGAGAACTCGAAGGGGACCGGCGCGTCCAGCCGGCCCGGCACCACCTTGATGTGCTCGCCCGCGCCCTCCGGGTTCTCCACCACGTAGGTCTGGTGCGCGCAGAGGTTGCTCAGTATCCAGAAGGCGCCCTGCGCGGTGATCTCGCCCGCCCGCCGGGACACCCCGTCATGGGCGATCACCAGGTCGTTGTCGGCCGCGGAGCGTCCGAAGGCGAGCCGCTCGCCGGGAGCGAGCCGGATCCGGGTGTCGTTGCGCTCGTCCTCCGTGGTCGGCGGAGGTACCACGATGATGCTGTACAAGGTGCGTCTCCCCGTGCCTGACGGCTACGGAAACCAGACTAGGGGGACGCGGCAGGGCCGTGTCCCCCCTTGTGCGGGGTGAGACACGGCCCTGGGGGTGAATGGCGCGAAGTGGTCAGTACCGGGGGCGGTTGAACCACGCGGAGCCCTTGGAACCGCCGACGAAGCAGGCGATCAGGATGGCGAGCACCGTGTGCACCAGGCCGACGACGATGAAGGGGTACAGACCCAGGATCGCGGTTATGACGCCGAAGACCAGGGTGGTGATGCGGACGCCGTTGCCACCGCTGTTGAACTTCACCGCGAGCACGGCCGCGAACACGGCCCAGGCCACCGCGAACACCACGATCGCCCACAGCATGCCGGCGGAGTAGTCGGCCAGCCGCTGGAAGGCCGCGTCGTTCTTGAGGGTGTCGTCCTTCTTCGCCGCGCTCACGCTGACGGCGCTGATGGCGAACAGGACCACACCGATGACCTGCAGGCCGACGATCACCCACAGCATCACGCGGGCCGCGCTCACGCTGCCGGGCATCGTCTCCGGAACACCCGCGCCGTAGGCCGCCTGCACCGGCGGCGCCTGCGGGTAGCCGTATCCGGGCGCCTGGCCCTGCTGCGGGTAGCCGTAGGCCTGCTGCTGCCCCTGCGGAGCGCCGTAGGGATTGTTCGGGTCGCCGAAGCTCATGGCGGTCTTTCCTCCGTTGGTGAGTGCGGGGACGACGCGCGGCACCGTACGGAGGAGAGTTCTACAGATGCGGTCCGTCCCCCCGATGAGCTGCCCGCGGCACTGTGCTGTTCATCGTTCTTGACCGGATAGCGGCTTGTCCAGCCGGATTCGGCAGGTGTTGTGCAAGTGCAACATCACTGATCATGACGGTCCGTGCCGCCGGATCACTGATCACGGCCACGCCGAGGCGAAGGGGAGGACCGGATTGGAACCCGGACCCGGTCATCCGAGAGGATGGGGGCATGACCGCCCAGATTCTCGATGGCAAGGCCACCGCAGCCGCGATCAAGTCCGATCTGACCGCCCGCGTGGCGGCGCTGAAGGAGAAGGGCGTCACGCCCGGCCTCGGCACGATCCTGGTCGGGGACGACCCCGGCAGCCGGAAGTACGTCGCGGGCAAGCACCGCGACTGCGCCGAGGTGGGCATCGCGTCCATCCAGCGGGAACTGCCGGCCACCGCGACGCAGGAGGAGATCGAGGCGGTCGTCCGGGAGCTGAACGAGGACCCGTCCTGCACCGGTTACATCGTCCAACTGCCCCTGCCCAAGGGCATCGACGAGAACCGCATCCTGGAGCTGATGGACCCGGACAAGGACGCCGACGGCCTGCACCCGATGAACCTCGGCCGTCTCGTCCTGAACGAGCCGGCCCCGCTGCCCTGCACCCCCAACGGCGTGCTGACGCTGCTGCGCCGCCACGGCGTGGAGATCAAGGGCGCCGAGGTCGTGGTCGTCGGCCGCGGCGTGACCATCGGCCGTCCGATGCCGCTGCTGCTCACCCGGCGCAGTGAGAACGCCACGGTGACCCAGTGCCACACCGGCACCCGTGACCTGTCCGCCCACCTGCGCCGCGCCGACATCATCGTCGCCGCGGCCGGCTCGCCGCACCTGATCCGTGCCGAGGACGTCAAGCCGGGCGCGGCCGTCCTCGACGTCGGTGTCTCCCGCAACGCCGAGGGGAAGATCGTGGGCGACGTCCACCCGGACGTCGCCGAGGTGGCCGGCTGGCTCTCCCCCAACCCCGGTGGGGTCGGCCCGATGACCCGGGCCGAGTTGCTGGTCAACGTGGTAGAGGCGGCGGAGCGCAGTGTCGCCTGAGGCGGAGGACGGCCCGCGGGCGGCCGGGGCCGAGGAGCCGGAGACCGAGGTGGGCGGCCCGGCCGGCGTGCCGGACGCCGAGGACGGGACGCGGCGGGGAACGCGCCGCTTCCCGCTGCTCACCAAGGACACGGCGCGCCCCGAGGGCGGCGGCCGGGCCGCACCCGGCGGCGCGCCGGCGCCCGCGCGCCAGTGGCCGATGCTGGCCGTGCTGTCCGTGGTCGGACTGGGGCTGCTGCTGATCGCGCTGGACGCCTTCCGGGTCGGGCTGCTGCTGGTCGGCGTCGCCCTGCTCGGCGGCGCGGCGATGCGCTGGCTGCTGCCGCGCGTCGGCATGCTGGCGGTCCGCTCCCGCTTCACGGACATCGTCACCTACGGCGTCCTGGGCTGTGCCATCGTCCTGCTGGCGCTGATGGCCCAGCCGAAGCCCTGGCTGGAAATACCGTTCCTGGACGACGCCCTGCACTACACGATCCGCGGCTCGGACCGTTAGCCGCTGGCCGCTGGCCGCTGGCCGCTGGCCGCTGGCTGGTGACTGCTGGCCGCCGACCGCCGTGCCGGGCGTCGCGCGCCCGGCGGGCATCGTGGGGCACCCTCCGGGAACCGTCAGGCACCCTCCGGGAGGGTGACGGCGGCCCGTCCTCTCCCCCGAGTCAGGACCGGCCGCCGCCGAAATCCACCCTCCAGCACCATGAACGGGCTGTTCAACGGCTGTCCGTGCGCTGTGGCACGGAAGTGACCGTTCCGGTACGGTGTCCGCGCTCTGCCACAACGACGCCGGTGCGTGGCGCGGGAACCGATCCGCCCGCGGTGTCGTCACTCTCCGCGAGCAGGCAACGGAGGGACGCCGTGGAGGTGAGCGATGGGCGCCTGGCAGCCGCTGCCGGAGGATCTGCCGCCGGAGGTGCGGCACTTGGTGGAGCAGTTACGGGCCCTCAAGGACCGGACCGGCCTCAGCCTGGTCGCGCTGGGTGCACGTACCGCGTACAGCAAGTCCTCCTGGCAGCGCTACCTCAACGCCGTTCAGCCCCCGCCCCGGCAGGCCGTCGCCGCCCTGTGCCGGGTCGCGGGCCTGACCGGGGCCGACGCCGAACGCCACACCGTGCGCTGGGAGATGGCCGTACAGGCCTGGCCGCGCCCGGCCACGGCCTCAGTGCGGCCGTCCGGGGTCGAGGTGTACGAGGACGACCCCACGGTCCCCTGGTGGGACCGGCCCGAGGCGGAACGGCGGCCGGGGCCGACCGGACGCCTGCTGTTGTACGCCGTCCTGCTCCTCGTCGTGCTGCTCCTGGTCGCCGTCGTCGGCACCGTCGCTCTGGGGTGAACCGGGGGAATGCCGTGACGCGGGAGGCGGGGGAGGGCATGCGTATGCGTCCGGCATATCGATATGTTGACAAGATCCGGGGTGCCTGAGGGAGTCGTCCGGCAACCCGGCTAGCGTGGACCGGTGGGCGCGCAACGGCGCGCGCCCCGGCCCGAATGCTCCCGTGCGCCCCCACCCCGGGAACTGGGATCCTGACCGGGCGCATCCCCGTGGGTAGCCAGAACCGGGACTCGGCAGCGGGCACCACGCGGGGGAAGACAGTACGTACCGGGGGAAGAGGGGGACTCGATGCCTCGTTGGAAGGCCTTGCCCGATGAACTCGATCCGCAGGTCAGGGAGTTCGCCGGCCAGCTGCGGCGGCTCGTGGACCGCAGCGGTCTGAGCATCGCCGCGCTCGCCGACCGCACCGGCTACAGCAAGACGTCCTGGGAGCGTTACCTCAACGGCCGGCTCCTGGCGCCCAAGGGCGCGATCGTCGCGCTCGCCGAGGTCACCGAGACCAATCCGGTCCACCTGACCACGATGTGGGAGCTCGCCGAACGGGCCTGGAGCCGCGCGGAGATGCGGCACGACAGGACCATGGAGGCCATTCGGATAGCCCAGGCGCGCGCCGCGCTCGGGGACTTCGGGGCGGCCGCGCCCGCAGTCGACGCCCAGGGCGGCAGCACCACGGCGGCGCCCGGCGGCGCGGGCCGGGCGGGCGTGGCCCCGACGGTGCCGTCGCAGCCGACGGCGTCCGACGCCGACGCGCGCGAGGGAGCCTCGAAGACCCCGTCGCCGGCCTCGGGCACTCGCGAGGGAGCCTCGAAGACCCCGTCGCCGGCCTCGGGCACCCGCAAGGGAGCCTCGAAGACCCCGTTGCCCGCCTCGGAGCCCACTTCAGCCGCCTCGGACACCGCTTCACCCGCCTCGGGCACCGCTTCCTCCGACTCCGGCGATGCCTCGTCCGCCGCCTCATCCGCGTCCCGTACGGCCTCGTCCGCCTCGGGTACGGCGTCACCCGACTCCGATGCCGCCCCGTCCGACGGCACGGCGTCGTCCGCCTCCGGCGGCGGCTCGCCCGCCCCCGGTTCGGAGAGCTCGGCGGGCCGCAACTCGTGGGGGCTGGCCGGGTACCGGGGCCCTTCACCGGTGGGCGGCCGGGCTTCCGGGGCTTCGACGGGACCGTCCGACGGCTCCGCCCGGACACCGGCTGCCGGACCGAGCCCGTACGGCGAAGTTCCGGAAGTTCCGGAAATTCCGAAAGTTCCCGAAGTTCCGCAAGTTCGGGAAGTCCCGGAAGCTCGGCAAGTCCCGGAAGTTCCGCAGGCCCCACGTCCGGCTCGCGCCAATGGTGACGGCGCGCGCTACCGGCCCGTCGTGATGTTCCTCGCGGGCATGGTCAGCATGCTGGTGGTGATCGGAGTGGTGTTCTTCTTCACCGACCGCAACGGAGGCGGCAAGGCCGAGGGCGCGGCCAGGTCGCCGTCCCCGTCCGCCAGCGCCGGCCCCGACCTGCCGCCCGGCGTCAAGTGCAGCGGTGCCGGCTGCACCGGCAAGGACGCCGAGAGCATGGGGTGCAGCGGCCAACTGGTGAGCACGGCCCAGAGCGTCACCGTCGGCACCACCGTCGTCGAGGTCCGTTACAGCAAGACCTGCGGCGCCGCCTGGGGCCGGATCACCCAGGCGGGCCAGGGCGACGCGGTCCAGGTCGCGGCCGGCGCGCACAAGGAGACCGGCACGATCACCGCGGCGGGCGACACCATCGCGTACACCCCGATGGTCGCCGTACGGGACGGGGCGCAGGCCAAGGCGTGCGTGACCCTGGCGTCCGGGCGGAAGGGCTGCACCAGGTAGGCACGAGGCGGCCAAGAGGCAGGCACGAAGCAGGCACGAAGCAGGCAGGAAGCAGGGCGGACCCGCCGGGCCGCGCCCACGCCGAAGGCCGTGACACCGAGGCTTCCGGAACTCGCGCAAACAAATGCCGGACGGCAGGCATGGCCTCCGCCGAACGGGGCAGGCGGAGCGTACCCCCACGGGAGTCCGGTCCTCCGGGAACCCCACACGGCGGCCGTCTCCGTCCCCCTCTCCCGGACGGGCGGCCGCCTTTCTCGCGGCACTTGGACACTCTGTGGGGTGGGCCACACGGGCCCGGACGTCCGGGGTCCCGGATGCGCGATAGCCTGACCGCTGGATCTCTCTTGACGCCAAGAGATCGATCATCTCTACCCGTGATCGATCATCGCGGCGGCGCCGGTCACGAGCCGACGAGGGGATCCAGCACCCCGGGGCAGGGACGCCCCACCGCCAGCTGTCATACGGAGAACGCCATGACCCGCACTCCCGTGAACGTCACCGTCACCGGCGCGGCCGGCCAGATCGGTTACGCCCTGCTCTTCCGCATCGCCTCCGGCCAGCTGCTCGGCGCGGACGTGCCGGTCAAGCTGCGTCTGCTGGAGATCACCCCGGCGCTGAAGGCGGCGGAGGGCACGGCGATGGAGCTGGACGACTGCGCGTTCCCGCTCCTGCAGGGCATCGACATCACGGACGACCCGAACGTCGCCTTCGACGGCGCCAACGTCGCCCTCCTCGTGGGCGCCCGCCCGCGCACCAAGGGCATGGAGCGCGGCGACCTGCTCTCCGCCAACGGCGGCATCTTCAAGCCGCAGGGCAAGGCGATCAACGACCACGCCGCGGACGACATCAAGGTCCTCGTCGTGGGCAACCCGGCCAACACCAACGCCCTGATCGCCCAGGCCGCCGCGCCGGACGTCCCGGCCGAGCGCTTCACCGCGATGACCCGCCTGGACCACAACCGCGCGCTGACCCAGCTCGCGAAGAAGACGGGCTCCACGGTCGCCGACATCAAGCGCCTGACCATCTGGGGCAACCACTCCGCCACCCAGTACCCCGACATCTTCCACGCCACGGTCGCCGGCAAGAACGCCGCCGAGGTCGTGAACGACGAGAAGTGGCTGGCCGAGGACTTCATCCCGACCGTCGCCAAGCGCGGTGCCGCGATCATCGAGGCCCGTGGCGCCTCGTCGGCCGCCTCCGCCGCCAACGCCGCCATCGACCACGTCCACACCTGGGTCAACGGCACCGCCGAGGGCGACTGGACCTCCATGGGCATCCCGTCGGACGGCTCCTACGGCGTTCCGGAGGGCCTGATCTCCTCCTTCCCGGTCACCACCAAGGACGGCAAGTACGAGATCGTCCAGGGCCTGGACATCAACGAGTTCTCCCGCGCCCGCATCGACGCCTCCGTCAAGGAGCTCGAGGAGGAGCGCGAGGCGGTCCGCGGTCTCGGCCTCATCTGAGCCGCGCGTCGGTGAGCCGGTCCCCGGCCCACGGCCCGCCAACCCGGGCCGCGCGCGGGGCTCTTCACGGCTCTGTCACGACCTCGCACGGGCCCCGTTCCGGTTCCTTCCGGAACGGGGCCCGTGGCCGTTTTCGCCGCTACCGTCGGAAGCGGTACCCGACGGGGTGACTTCGGGGGGTTCGCGATGAGCGGTTGGGACGGTCACAGCTCCGGCTTCGGGCCCGAGCACGAGCCGAGCGAGGAGAGAGGCCGGGCGCCCTGGGCGGCGCGGGAACCGGTGTCGCCACCGCCGTGGGCGTGCGCCGAGACCCGGACGAGCGGCACACTGCCGCCGGGCCTGCCCGCCCCGGGCACCCCGCCCGGTGGAGCGGCGCCGCCCGGATGGGCCACGGACGGGACGCGGACGAGCGCGACGCCCGAGTGGGTGTCGCCGCCCTCGCCGCCCTCACCGACCTGGACGTCCGTCACGACGACCCCCACGCCCGCCCGCCGTGTCGGCCGGCTCCTGACCGCGGGCGCCGTCGCGGCCGTGCTCGGGGCGGGCATCGGCGCCGGTACCTGGTTCCTCGTCCTGCGTGACGGCTCCACCGGTGCGGCGGCCGGCCCGTCCATCGGCGTCACCGTCACCTCGTCGTCCACCACGTTCCCCCAGGACGAGGCCCCGGACGGAAGGACCCCGGCGGCCCCGCCCGCGCGGTCCGCCGACTCGGCCACGTCCGGCGCGGGCGCTGTGGGCCGCGACACCCCGCCCGCGGCCCCGGCCTCCTCGCCCGCCGCCGGCTACCGCCGCGCCCAGGACCCCGTCGGCTACACCGTCGACGTACCCGAGGGCTGGAGCCGTCGGCAGAAGCAGGGCGAGAAGGCGCCGGTCGTCTACTACGACTCCCCGGCCGACGGCCGTCAGCTGCAGATCTTCGCGGTCTCCGAGGACACCCCGGCCGCCTCCCTGAGCCTCGCCGAGAACGACCCCGGCTACGGCTTCGCCCGGCAGCCCGGCTACCGGCCCCTGCACCGCACCCGGGGCACCACCTGGGCCGAGCTCTCCTATCGTTACGACGACCAGGACAAGGGCCCCCGCCAGGTCGTCGACCACCGCTTCCGGGCGGCCGACGGCACCCTCTACGCGATCCGCGCCGGCGGCCCCGAGGCCCTCGCGCCGGACCTGGTCCGCGCCCCGCTCACCGCCGCGCTCGCCTCCTTCTGCCCGGCGGGCGCGACCTGCGCCTAGGTGTGCTGTCCAGAGGGTGTCGTTTGGATCACCGTGGGTCCGCGACGCCTGGCACGGCACCTCGCGGCGTTGTCGCGTCACCCGAGTACGCCCGGTACGCGGGTCATGCTCCGCCTTGCGATGCACCGCATCATGCGCCGCGGCCTGATCCGCGCTGATCCCAACGACACCCCCTAGCCGCCGAGGCACCGCGCCCCGCCGGCACACCGCCCCCGCCCGTCCCCACCCCCGGACGTCCGCACCGCCCGGTGCGGGAGCGGCGCGGCGGGGCCAGGAGCGGCCGGAACGCGACAGCACGCGTTCCTCCCCGGACGTGACGACAGCGCGTTCCTCCCCGGACGTGACGACAGCGCGTTCCTCCCCGGACGTGACGACAGCGCGTTCCTCCCCGGACGTGACGGCGCGGGACCCGCGGCCGCCGTGGCCCGCGACCGTCACCGCGGTCGCCGCCAGGACCAGCAGGACGACCGTGCGCAGGGCCGGGCCCATGCCGTGCGCGAGGTCGGGGTGGCCGGCGAGGACCGTGCCGGTGACCGCGACACCGAGGGCCGCGCCGACCTCGCGGGCCGAGGTGCCCAGACCGGAGCCGAGACCCGCCTGGTGGGCGGGCAGGGACGTGACCACGCCGAGGGTGAGCGCGGGCATGCACAGCCCGGTGCCGGACGAGATGACCAGCCGCCGGCAGGCGTACGTCCAGTAGGGCGTGCCGGCGCCGACGGTGGACGCGCCGAGCAGGCCGAGGCCGATCACGGCCAGGCCGCCGCCGATCACCGCACGGGGGTGCGCGGACCAGCGGGCCACCAATCCGCGCCACGACGCCGATCCCGCGCACGCCTGGCTGCGCGACTGCCTGCGGGACCTGATGGCCCAGTGGTCGGCCGATGCCCGGCGACACCCCCTGGTGCCGTGAACGGTCCTCATGCAGTCTTCGACCCGAGGGCTGGAAGCCGTGCGGGCCGCTGGGGCGAGCGCCCCGGAGGTGTGTCGCGGTTTGTCCGGTCCGCTTCTTGACATTCCGCTTTCCCGGCCGATCGCCGCCCCCTATGCTGATAGACCGTCAACTCAACCGTTGACGGCAGTCTTTTCACGCATCGGGGGAGTGGGTGGCGTGAGCACCGCGTACCTGCCGCAGCAGCCGCAGCCGACACAGGCGGGGGCCCACCCGGCGCCCCCGCCCGTCCCGCCGCACGCCAGCGAGGCCACCCGGCTGCTGTGCGCCGGCACGTATCTGGATTCCGGTTACCGCGACCGGGTGATCGAGGAACTGCACCTCAACGAACAGCGGTTCGTGGCGCCCTCGCTCGGACTCGACGCGGCGCGGGTCCTCGCGCACGCGCTGCGGGCCCGCCGCCAGGAGCTGCAGTGGGCCGGGGCGATCGTGGTCCTGTGGGTGGTCGGTACCGCCCTGACCGGTGGCCTGCTGGGCCTTTTCCTGGCGCCCAGCCTGTATCTGGCGGTCGCCGGCTGGATCCGGGGGCGGGAGGAGCGCCCGTCGATGTACCGCCGGGTGCCCGCCTTCCTCGTGCGCTGGTGGGGCCGCGGGCTGTTCGCGTTCCTGCTGGTCGTCACGGTGATCGCCGCGTTCGGCGGTTTCGGCGACGACTCCTCGCCGTACCCCACCTCCTACGGCTCGTCCGACTCCTACGGCGGCCTGTACGGGAGCTCCTCCGGCGGGCCGAGTCCCACCGACGTACTGGTCCCCAGCGCCGGCGGTGTCAGCGATCTGATCAAACCCTGGCAGGCCTGGGCCACGCTCGTGCTGTTCGCGCTCATCGCGCTGTGCCTGGCCGCGCAGCGCGGCCGGTTCGCCAGGGCCATGGCGGCCGAGCTGTCCCCGCAGTGCTTCCCCGACGCCGCCGGTGACCCCGCCGAGCGGGGCGAGGGGGAACGGTTCCAGCGGCTGAAGGACCGGATCCGGGTGGAGCAGCACGCTCCGCTGGCCATGTACCACGAGATGCGCCCGTTCTGCGGGGCGGGTGTGGCCTACCAGACCTGGGTGCTCGCGATCGAGCTCAAGCCGGACGGCCTGAAGAAGGAGCAGCAGCCGCTCAGCAACCGCGCGGTCCTGGAGAAGATCCGGCCCCTGCTGGAACGGCTGCGGCTGACCGCCGAGTACGCCGGGCCGGGCGTGCGCGACCGGCTGCGCTGGCTGGAGATCGACGAGTGCGTGTTCCTGCCGGCCGAGGGCCTGCTGCGGCGCGAGGACGCGCCCCACCACCCGCAGTCCGTCGAGGAGCACCGGGCGCGCGCGGTGGAGGAGGGCGGCGAGAAGCGCCGGCACTTCCTGCGCATCCGCGTCGGCGGCTGGGAGGAGGAGCTCGTCGTCACCGTCTTCGTACGCATCCACACCCAGGGCCGTATGCTCATGCTGGAGGTCGCCCCGCACGTGCTGCTGCCGGTGCGCGAGGACTTCAAGGACGCCGATCGCACCGCCCACCGGTTCCGGCACAACAACGTGGTCGGCAAGGCGGCCTGGGCCGTCGCCCGGGTGCCCGGCTCCGCCGTCGGCTCCCTGGTCGTCCTGGGCAAGGCCCTGTGGTACGCGTGGCGGCTGCTGACCGGCGGCTACGCGAACGCGCTGCCCGACGGCCCCGCCGTGTCGGTGCGCGAGCTCGGGTCGGCGCCGGCCGGCTCGCTGTTTCAGGAGATGGACGTCTCCCGCTACCTGAAGAGCATCCAGGACCGGGTCGCGCACGGTGTGCGGGCTGCGCTGGCCGAATCCGGTTACCAGACCGGCGAGTTCGTCCAGCAGATCAACAACATCAGCAACGGCGGTGTGCACATCGGCCGGGTCCAGGACAGCACCTTCGCCGTCGGCGACCACGCCTCCGCTACCACGGGCGGCCCCGGGCCGCAGAAGGGATCCGGCAGCGATGACCAGCGATGAGCCGGGCGTCACCATCGGGGACGTCTCGCACAGCACCTTCGCCATCGGCAGCCACGCGCATGCCGAGAGCCACCACCACGCGGCTGCGCACGACGCGGCCGCCGAGGAACTGCTCCAGGCGGTGCGCGAGCTGCGCGCCGACCTCGCGCGGGTGCGGACGAACGACGGGACCAGAGTGCTCGACGAGGCCCTGGCCGACACCGAGAACGAGATCACCCGCACCGGCACGGCCGGTGAGAGCAGGCGGCAGCGGCTGCGCGAGCTGCTCACCGACGCCCAGTCGGTGCTCGGGCTGTTCACGTCGGCCGGAACCGTGGCCGGCCTGCTGGGGATGTAGAGGGGGAGGACACCGTGGGCAACGGGGGCACCGGGGGCGGGCGGTACTGGAACGAGGATGCCCAGCGCTGGGAGGACGGAACGGCGGACAGCGCGCCCGTGACCCCGCCACCGCCCGCGCGGCCGGACCGCGCACCGCTGACGCCGCCCGCCGGCGTCCAGGACCCGGACGCGCCGACCAGCACGGCCCTGTCGATCCCGCCCCGGCCGCCGTCCGCCCTGGGCGGCGGCCCCGCGGTGCTCCCGCCGGGCGAGCCGGGCGCGGTCCCGGCGGCGGTGCCCGCGGCTTCGCCGGGAGACCTCGTTCCTCCGCCCGTGCCGTCGCCGTACCTGCCGTCCGCGTACGGGCCCGCGGCCGACGGGGCCTGGCCGCCGGCCGCGCCGGTCTCCGTGCCCGCCGCGCCCGGTGGGCACAGCCGGCGCACGGTGTGGACGGTGATCGGGGCGTCCGCCGCGGTCGGCGTCGCGGTGAGCCTGGTGGTGACCCTGGGCCTCGGCGGCGGCCAGAAGGACCACCGGGGCGCCGCCCCCGCGAGCAGTACGCCCGCGACCGCCGGTCCGTCCCCGACGACGTACGCCACCGAGGAGTCCGCCACCGGCGCCTCGTCCCCGTCACCGTCCGCGGACGCGCCCCCGGCCGGCTACACGAGCCACGTGGACCAGCAGGGCTTCCGCATCGCCGTGCCCGACGGCTGGACGCGCTCCTCGGTGGCCTCCCAGTACGGCATGGACGTGGTCAACTTCCGCAGCGCGGGAGGGGACCGGCGGCTGCAGGTGTACGAGGTGGCGGAGTCCTCCCCGGACGAGTCGTTCAACCTGTACCTCTCGCCGTCGGTGCCGAAGCCCCCCGGGTTCCGCAAGCTCTCGCTGCAGAACCTGGACACCGGCGACTTCACCGGCTCCCGGATGGAGTATCTGGCAGACTCCCTCAAGGGCGAGCCCGGCATCGGCACCTGGCACGTCGTGGACGAGCGCTTCCAGGCCGCCGACGGCAAGCTCTACGCGATCGCCTCCTACGGCCCCGAAGCCGACGGCCGGGCCGACGAACGCGAGGTCCTGGACACGGCGGTCAAGTGGTTCTGCCCGCCCTACACCTCCTGCGGAAGCTGAATCCCCACCCATCTTCCGCCCCTTTTGTCCCCCCGTGTCCCCAACTTCCGTGACCCACGCCACTTTCGGCTGCGGATTGCGCATGCAATTCGCCGAAAGGGGCAGGCGCTCACGGTCCCTGTGAGTGACATCTACGTAACACAGGGCCACTGAGCGGGAACGGAAGGCACTACCGATCATGGCGGACCATACGAATCCTCAGGCGCGCGGCACCATTCACGCGGGAGGGGAGTGGCTGGAAGCGGTTTCCGGAGCCACGCGCGAGATCCTCGACCCCGCGGACGCGACGCCCTTCGCCGTGGTCGCAGAGGGCGACGAGAAGGACACGGACCGGGCGGTGGACGCGGCCCGGCGTGCCTTCGACGGCGGCGAGGGCGCCTGGCCGCGCACCCCGGTCGCCGAGCGCGCCGCCCTGCTGCGCCGGGTCGCCGGCCTGCTGGTGCGCGACCGCGAACGGCTCGGCCTGCTGGAGAGCCGGGACGCGGGCAAGACCGCGGAGGAGGGGCGGGTCGACATCGACTGCGTCGCCGACGCCTTCCGCTACTTCGCCGACCTGGTCGCCGCCGAGGCTCCCGGCCGGGTCGTGGACGCGGGCTCGCCCGACATCCACAGCGTCGTCGTGCACGAGCCCGTGGGTGTCTGCGCACTGATCACCCCCTGGAACTACCCCCTGCTCCAGGCCAGTTGGAAGATCGCCCCGGCGCTCGCCGCCGGCAACACCTTCGTGATCAAGCCGAGCGAGATCACCCCGCTGACCACGATCGCCCTGATCGAGCTGCTCGTCGAGGCGGGCCTGCCCGCCGGTGTCGCCAACCTCGTCACCGGCCCCGGTCACACGGTCGGCGCCCGGCTCGCCGAGCACCCCGACGTCGACCTGGTCTCCTTCACCGGCGGCCTGGTCAGCGGCACCAAGGTGGCCCAGGCCGCCGCCCCGACCGTCAAGAAGGTCGCCCTCGAACTCGGCGGCAAGAACCCCAATGTCGTCTTCGCCGACGCGTGCGCGACCGACGAGGCCTTCGACACCGCCGTGGACCAGGCCCTCAACGCGGCCTTCATCCACAGCGGCCAGGTCTGCTCGGCGGGCGCGCGCCTCATCGTCGAGGAGTCCGTCCGGGACCGCTTCGTCGCCGAACTCGCCCGCCGGGCCGAGAAGATCCGCCTGGGCCGCGGCACCGAGGCCGGAGTCGAGTGCGGCCCGCTCGTCTCCGAGCAGCAGCGTGCCAAGGTCGAGGCGTACGTCGCCTCCGCGCTCGCCGAGGGCGCGGTGCTGCGCGCCGGCGGCAAGCGGCCCGAGCCGTCGCCGGAGCGGCCCGCCACCGGCTACTTCTACGAACCGACCGTCCTGGACAGCTGCAACCGCCATATGAAGGTGGTCCGCGAGGAGGTCTTCGGCCCGGTGCTCACCGTCGAGACCTTCCGCACCGAGGCGGAGGCGGTGGCCCTCGCCAACGACACCGAGTACGGCCTCGCGGGCGCCGTCTGGACCACCGACGCGGGCCGCGCCCGCCGCGTGGCCGGCCGGCTGCGCCACGGCACCGTCTGGATCAACGACTTCCACCCCTATCTCCCGCAGGCGGAGTGGGGCGGCTTCGGCAAGAGCGGTGTGGGACGCGAACTCGGCCCCGCCGGGCTCGCCGAGTACCGCGAGACCAAGCACGTCTACCAGAACCTCGCGCCGAGGCCGGTGCGCTGGTTCGCGGGCTGAGTCGACCCCGGGCCGCACCCCCGAAACCCGTACCGCCGAGCCCGTACCGCCGAACCCGTCCCCAGGACCGCACCGCCCCGAGCCCGCACCCCCGGGCAGACGCGGAGCCCCGCCCCCCGGCGCCCCCCGAAGACACCCGAAACGTCCAGCCCCCCACCGGAGTACCACCCCCATGCCCCATAACGCCCACGAGTACGACTACGTCGTCATCGGTGGCGGAACGGCCGGTTCCGTCATCGCCTCCCGCCTCACCGAGAACCCGGACGTCACCGTCGCCGTCATCGAGGGCGGCCCCAGCGACGTCGACCGCGAGGACGTGCTGACCCTGCGCCGCTGGATGGGCCTGCTCGGCGGCGAGCTGGACTACGACTACCCGACCACCGAGCAGCCGCGCGGCAACTCGCACATCCGGCACAGCCGCGCCCGCGTCCTCGGCGGCTGCTCCTCGCACAACACGCTGATCTCCTTCAAGCCGCTGCCGTCCGACTGGGACGAGTGGGAGACGGCCGGCGCCAAGGGCTGGGGCGCGGTCCCGATGGAGGCCTACTTCGCCCGCCTGCTGAACAACATCGTCCCGGTCGACGAGCGGGACCGGAACGCGATTGCCCGCGACTTCGTCGACTCCGCCCAGGCCGCCCTCGGCGTGCCCCGCGTCGAGGGCTTCAACAAGAAGCCGTTCACCGAGGGCGTCGGCTTCTTCGACCTCGCCTACCACCCCGAGAACAACAAGCGCTCGTCGGCGTCGGTGGCCTATCTGCACCCCGTGATGGACGAGCGCCCGAACCTGACCATCCTGCTGGAGACCTGGGCGTACCGGCTCCAGCTGAACGGCACCCGCGCCGAGGGCGTCCACGCGCGCACCAAGGACGGCGAGGAGACCCTGGTACGGGCCCGCCGCGAGGTGCTGCTGTGCGCCGGCGCCGTGGACTCGCCCCGCCTGCTGCTGCACTCGGGCATCGGACCGAAGGCCGACCTGGAGTCGCTCGGCATACCCGTCGCGCACGACCTGCCGGGCGTCGGCGAGAACCTGCTCGACCACCCCGAGTCGGTGATCGTCTGGGAGACCCACGGCCCGATCCCGGAGAACTCCGCGATGGACTCGGACGCCGGCCTGTTCGTGCGCCGCGACCCCGAACACGCGGGCCCGGACCTGATGTTCCACTTCTACCAGATCCCGTTCACGGACAACCCCGAGCGCCTGGGCTACGAACGGCCGCCGTACGGCGTCTCGATGACCCCGAACATCCCCAAGCCGAAGAGCCGCGGCCGGCTGTACCTCACCAGCCCCGACCCGTCGGTCAAACCCGCCCTCGACTTCCGCTACTTCACCGACGAGGACGACTACGACGGCCGCACCCTCGTCGACGGCATCCGCATCGCCCGCGAGATCGCCCGGACCGAGCCGCTGGCCGGCTGGCTGAAGCGGGAGGTGTGCCCCGGCCCGGACGTCACCGGGGACGAGGAACTCAGCGAGTACGCCCGCAAGATCGCGCACACCGTGTACCACCCGGCCGGCACCTGCAGGATGGGCGCCGCCGACGACGAACTGGCCGTCGTCGACCCGGACCTGCGCATCCGGGGCCTGGACGGCATTCGTATCGCCGACGCGTCCGTCTTCCCGACCATGCCCGCCGTGAACCCGATGATCGGGGTGCTCATGGTCGGGGAGAAGGCCGCAGACCTGATCGGAGGTGAGGCCTGATGGCTCTCACGGTTCCCACTCGTAAGCCGCCCACCGGCGACTCGGCCGACGCCCCCGTCTTCTCGGTCGACAGCCTGTGGAAGGTCTTCGGCCCGAAGGCCGACCGCGTTCCGGCCGACCCCGAGCTCACCGGGCTCACGCCCGCCGACCTGCGCGAGCGCACCGGCTGCACGGCCGCCGTCCGCGATGTCGGCTTCGACGTGCGCAAGGGCGAGGTCTTCGTCGTCATGGGTCTGTCCGGCTCGGGCAAGTCCACGCTGGTGCGCTGTCTGACCCGGCTGATCGAGCCGACCGCGGGCACCATCGCCATCGACGGCGAGGACGTCCGCGCCATGGACAGGTCCCGGCTGCGCGAACTGCGCCGGCACCGCGCCGCGATGGTGTTCCAGCACTTCGGCCTGCTGCCGCACCGCACCGTCCTCGACAACGTGGCCTACGGCCTGGAGATCCAGGGCATGGCCAGGAGCGACCGCCGCGAGAAGGCCGCCGAGGTGGTCGCGAAGGTCGGCCTGGAGGGCATGGAGCAGCGCCGCCCCGGCCAGCTCTCCGGCGGCCAGCGGCAGCGCGTCGGCCTGGCCCGTGCCCTCGCCGTCGACCCGGAGGTCCTGCTCTTCGACGAGCCGTTCAGCGCGCTGGACCCGCTCATCCGGCGGGACATGCAGGACGAGGTGATCCGGCTGCACCGGGAGGAGGGCCGCACGATGGTCTTCATCACCCAC
Source organism: Streptomyces sp. NPDC046197 (assembly GCF_040646295.1). NCBI lineage: Bacteria > Bacillati > Actinomycetota > Actinomycetes > Kitasatosporales > Streptomycetaceae > Streptomyces > Streptomyces sp. NPDC046197. The sequence goes on from NZ_JBEYZY010000002.1 coordinate 391,214, forward strand.
GACCTGAGCGAGGCCCTCAAGCTCGGCGACCGCATCGCCCTGATGCGGGACGGCCGGATCGTCCAGCTCGGCACCCCCGAGGAGATCGTCGGCTCCCCGGCCGACGACTACGTCCGCGAGTTCGTCCGCGACGTACCGCGCGAGCAGGTCATCACCGTCCGTACGGCCATGCGGCCCCCGTCCGCGAAGAAGCCGGTCGACGGCCCGGCGGTCGACCCCGACGCCACCGTGGCGGAGGCGATCGAGGCGGTGGCGCGCACCGGTTCCCCGGCCCGGGTGATGGAGGACGGACGCTGCCTGGGGGTGGTCGACCACGAGTGCCTGCTCGGGGTCGTGGCCGGGACGGAGACGGCCAGGGAGGCGGTCTGATGGCGACGATCACCGCTTCCGCCCCGCGCGTCGCGCTGCCCGGAGTGCTCGGGCGGCCCGCCCTGCGCAAGCTCCTGGTGCTCGCGCTCGCCGCGGCCGTCCTGGTGCCGATCGCGAACGCCCAGTGGGCGAGCGGCAGTTGGCCCCAGGCGCTCACCGTGGACCTGTCCAAGCCGCTGGGCAGCGCCAGCAACTGGATCATCGACAACCGCGACAGCCACCCGCTGTTCCTGTACTTCTTCGGCTACATCAGCAACGCGGTCGTCATCTCCGTACGCGCCGTCTACCTCACCCTGCTCGCCGCCGGCTGGGCGGGTGTGACGGCCGCCGCCGCCCTGGTGGCCTGGCGGGTGGCCGGGGTCCGGCTCGCCCTGGGCACCGGCGCCGCCTTCCTCGCCTGCGGCCTGCTCGGCATGTGGGTGCCGACCATGCAGACCCTCGCCCTGATGGTGGCCGCGGTGCTCGCCTCCGTCGTGGTGGGCGCGCTGCTCGGCCTCGCGGCCGGGCTGTCCGACCGGATGGACCGCGCCCTGCGCCCGGTGCTGGACACCATGCAGGTGCTCCCGGCCTTCGCGTACCTGCTGCCCGTGGTGCTGGTCTTCGGCATCGGCGTGCCCGCCGCCGTCCTCGCCACCGTCGTCTACGCCGCACCGCCCATGGCCCGCCTGACCTCCCTCGGTCTGCGGGGCGCCGACCCGGAGGTGCTGGAGGCGGTCGACTCCCTGGGCGCCACCGCGCGCCAGCGGCTGTTGACCGCCCGTATCCCGCTCGCCCGCAAGGACCTCCTGCTCGGCCTCAACCAGACGATCATGATGGCGCTGTCCATGGTGGTCATCGCCTCCGTGATCGGCGCGGGAGGCCTCGGTGACCGCGTCTACCAGGCCCTGGCCTCGGTCGACGTGGGCGCGGCGCTGGCGGCCGGGATCCCGATCGTGCTGCTGGCCGTCGTGCTGGACCGGGTGACCGCGGCGGCAGGCGAAGGCCTGGGTGGCGAGCGGCGCGGCGTGAGCGGCTGGGCCTACGCGGCCGCGGCCACCGTCGCCGTCGCCCTGGCCGCGCGGCTCGCGGACCGCCTCGACTGGCCCTCGGGCTGGACGGTCGGCATCGCCGAGCCGGTCAATCGCGCGGTCGACTGGATGACCGCCCACCTGTACTCCGGCGTCCCGTACATCGGCGGCACCGCCGACTGGGCGGGCCACTTCACCACCTGGGTCCTCGACCCGGTGCGGTCGGGTCTGCAGTGGCTGCCCTGGTGGGCGGTGCTGCTGATGGTCGCCGCCCTGGCCTGGCTGATCGGCACCTGGCGCACCGCGCTGACCGCCGTCCTGGCCATGGCCACGATCGGCGTGCTCGGCGTGTGGAAGCCGTCCCTGGACACCCTGTCCCAGGTGCTCGCCGCGGTCGCCGTCACCCTGGTCCTCGGCTTCGCCACCGGCATCGCGGCCGCCCGCAGCGACCGCTTCGAGAAGGCGCTGCGCCCCGTCCTGGACGTCTTCCAGACGATGCCGCAGTTCGTGTACCTGATCCCGGTCGTCGCGCTCTTCGGCGTCGGCCGCGCCCCCGCCGTCGTCGCGGCCATCGTGTACGCCCTTCCCGCGGTCGTCCGCATCACCGCGCAGGGCCTGCGCCAGGTCGACCCGGCGGCCATGGAGTCGGCGCGCTCGCTCGGCGCGACCAGCGGCCAGCAGCTCCGCCAGGTCCAGCTGCCGCTGGCCCGCCCGGCGCTGCTGCTGGCGGTCAACCAGGGCGTGGTCCTCGTCCTCGCCGTCGTCATCATCGGCGGCCTGGTCGGTGGCGGCGCGCTCGGCTACAACGTCGTCTTCGGTCTCGCCCAGGGCGACCTGGCGACCGGCCTGGTCGCCGGGCTCGCGATCGTCTGCCTGGGCCTGATGCTGGACCGGGTGACCCAGCCCACCGAGCGACGCGCGCGGAAGGGAGCGTGAGATGACCATGAACCGCAGGACGGCGCTGATCGCCGCCACGGCGGCCGGCCTCTCGCTGCTCACCGGCTGCGGCGCCGCCGACATGACCAAGCAGGCCTCGCCCTTCGCCAACGCACAGGGCTCCAAGACCGTGACCCTGTCCGTGCAGTCCTGGGTCGGCGCCCAGTCCAACGTGGCCGTCGCCCAGTACCTCCTGGAACACAAGCTCGGCTACCGCGTCGACACGGTGCAGGTCGACGAGGTGCCGGCCTGGGACGCGCTGAGTCAGGGCCGGGTCGACGCGATCCTGGAGGACTGGGGCCACCCCGACCAGGAGAAGCGGTACGTCGAGGACAAGAAGACGATCGCGCGCGGCGGCGACCTCGGGGTGACCGGGCACATCGGCTGGTTCGTCCCGACGTACCTGGCCCAGCAGCACCCCGACATCACCGACTGGCGCAACCTCAACAAGTACGCCTCGCTCTTCCGCACCGCGGAGAGCGGCGGCAAGGGCCAGCTGATGGACGGCTCCCCGTCCTACGTCACCAACGACAAGGCGCTGGTGACGAACCTGAAGCTGGACTACCAGGTCGTCTTCGCCGGCTCCGAGGCGGCGCAGATCACGCAGATGCGGCAGTTCGCCAAGGCGCACAAACCCTTCCTGACGTACTGGTACTCGCCGCAGTGGCTGTTCAAGAAGGTCCCCATGACGGAGGTGAAGCTGCCGCCGTACAAGGACGGCTGCGACGCGGACGCGGCCAAGGTCGCCTGTGCCTACCCGCACACCCCGCTGCAGAAGTACCTCAACGCCGGCTTCGCCCGGCACGGCGGCAAGGCGGCGGCCTTCCTGAAGAAGTTCAAGTGGACGACCGAGGACCAGAACGAGGTCTCCCTGTCGATCGCCGACCAGAAGCTCACCCCGGCCGAGGCGGCGAAGAAGTGGGTGGACAGCCACGAGTCCACCTGGAGGACGTGGCTGTCCTGACGCCCTGACCTGATCCGCCGGACAAGGGCTGGAAACCAGTGCCCCGGCAGGCAGCGTTCGCCACGTCGCGGCGCCCGGCGCTCCCCCAAGCTCTTCGAGCAGGGGGGACCCCCACTCGCCGCACCGGCCGAAAGCCCAAGTACGTCCAGTACGAGGACTTCCGGCCGGCACGCCGAGAGCACGCTCCCCCGAGCTCTCGGCTTCGCCCGAGCAGGGGGGACCCCCATGACGTCACTCCTTGACGGGCGAACGTTGCCTTCCGGGGCACTGGCCCAGCTCCGCCGCGAGCCTGTGCAGGGCCTGGACCGTGCGCCGCTGCAGTCCCGGTCCGAACGTGACGCGGGTGGCCCCGAGTTCGCCGAGTTCGGCGGGCGAGGGGCCCTCGCCGTCCAGGCGCGCGAAGACGTTCACCGGCCCCTGGATCCCGGACCGCAGCAGCGGCAGTACGTTCGCCGGGGCGCCGATGGGATACACGCAGTCGGCGCCCGCGGCGACGTACAACGCGGCTCGCTCGATGGCCCGTTCGGGATCGGCGACACCTCTGATGAAGGTGTCGATGCGGGCGTTGAGGAACAGCCGGCCGGCCGCGGCCCGGCGGACCTCGGCCAGCCAGTCGGCGTGCCGGTGCGGGTCCTTGAGAACACCCCCGTTGGAGTCCTCGAGGTTGCACCCCACCACGCCGGCCTCCAGCAGCCGTTCCACCAGCTCCCCGGGCGCCAGCCCGTACCCGCCCTCGACGTCCGCCGACACCGGCACGCCCACCGCCCGGACGATCCGTGCCACGGCCGCGAACATCTCGCCGGCCGGCGTCGCCCCGTCCTCGTACCCGAGACAGGCGGCGACCCCCGCACTGGGCGTGGCCAGCGCCGGGAACCCGGCCTCGACGAACACACGGGCGCTCGCCGCGTCCCAGGGGCCGGGCAGGACCAAGGGGTCCCCGGGCGTACGGCTGCGGTGCAGCGCACGGAACTCCTCGACCTTGCTCACGCCGGGAACCTCCGGTCCGTACGCGTCACCGCGGTCCTCACCTGTACTGGCCCGGCTGGTAGTGGCCCGGCACCGCGCGGGTCGTCACCCCGAACCGGTTCCACGCGTTGATCACCACGATCGCGGCGATGAGCTGAGCCAGCTCGGCCTCGTCGAAGTGCTTGGCCGCCTTCTCGTACACCTCGTCCGGCACGAAGCCGTCCGTCAGGACTGTGACCGTCTCGGTCAGTTCGAGAGCCGCGAGCTCCTTCTCGGTGTAGAAGTGCCGCGACTCCCCCCACGCGCTCAGCTGCACGATCCGCTCGACGCTCTCACCCGCCGCGAGCGCGTCCTTGGTGTGCATGTCGAGGCAGAACGCGCAGCGGTTGAGCTGCGAGGCGCGGATCTTCACCAGCTCCCGCAGCCGCGCGTCCAGCCCCTGCCCGGCGGCCGCCTCCAGCCGCACCATCGCCTTGTAGACCTCGGGGGCGTGCTGCGCCCAGGCGAGCCTGGGGGCCTGCTCGGGTGCGAATTCGCTTGTCATGGTGTCGTCGTTCCTGGTCATGATTCGACCCTAGGGGCGAGGCAGCCCAGGAGTATGGTCCATTTCCATGGCGAGAACATGGGCCACTTTCGGCGTCGACCTGCACCTGGAACCGACCGGTCCGGGGGTGCGCCGCGGACTGACCGACGCCCTGCGCGAAGCGGTCCGCACCGGCCGCCTGACTCCCGGCACCCGGCTGCCCTCCTCCCGCTCCCTCGCCGCCGACCTGGGCATCGCCCGCAACACGGTCGCCGACGCCTACGCCGACCTGGTCGCCGAGGGCTGGCTCACCGCCCGTCAGGGCTCGGGCACCCGGGTGGCCCCGGGGGCGCCTCCCACGCCCTGCGGGCGGCGGGGGAGGGCGGTGCCCGGGGCTCCGGGCCGGTCGGCGCAGCCCCGGCGCGAGCCCGGCCGCCCCGCGTACGACCTGACGCCGGGCACCCCGGACCTCGCCTCCTTCCCGCGTACGGAGTGGCTCAGGGCGGCCCGTCGCGCCCTCGCGTCGGCACCCAACGAGGCCCTCGGCTACGGAGACCCGTGCGGCCGCGTCGAACTGCGCACCGCGCTCGCCGGCTACGTCTCCCGGGCGCGCGGCGTGCGCGCGGACGCCGACCGCATCGTGGTGTGCTCCGGTTTCGCCCAGGGACTGAAGCTGCTGGGCGAGGTCCTCGCCCGGCGCGGACTGGACTCGCTGGCTGTGGAGGCCTACGGCCTGGACGTGCACCGGACGATCGCGGAGCAGGCCGGCCTGGGCACGGTCCCGCTGCCGTTCGACGACTTCGGCACCCGACCCGACGTGCCCGCCGGGGTGTCTGCGGTGCTGCTGAACCCCGCGCACCAGTTCCCCATGGGCGGGGTGCTGCGCCCGCGCCGCCGCGCCGCCGTGGTCGAGTGGGCCCGCCGCACCGGGGGGCTGGTCCTGGAGGACGACTACGACGGCGAGTTCCGCTACGACCGCCAGCCCGTGGGTGCGCTGCAGGACCTCGATCCGGAGCATGTGATCCACCTGGGCACCGTCAGCAAGTCCCTCGCCCCCGGGCTGCGCCTGGGCTGGATGGTGCTGCCCGGCTCCCTGCTCCCGGACGTGGTCGCCGCCCGGCGCGCCGGCGGCTGGTCCGGCGGCGTCCTGGACCAGCTGACCCTCGCGGAGTTCATCACTTCGGGCGCCTACGACCGGCACATCCGCGCCGCCCGCCTGCGGTACCGGCGCCGCCGCGACGCCCTCGTCCGGGCTCTGGCGGAGCGAGCGCCCCGGATCCGGGTCACCGGCATCGCCGCCGGACTGCACGCCGTCCTTGAGCTGCCGCCGGGCACCGAGTCGTCGGTGGTACGGGCGGCAGCCTGGCAGGGACTCGCCGTCCACGGCCTCTCCCGCTTCCGCCACCCGCGGGCCACCACCGAACCGCTGGACGCCCTCGTCGTCGGCTACGGCACCCCACCGGACCACGCCTGGGCGGGTGCGCTGGACGCGCTGTGCCGGGTGCTGCCGTGAGGCGCCGCCGTCACGCCTCCTCGACCGGGGCCTCCCCGAAGCGGGCCAGTGCCAGTGCCCCGGCCACCGCCACCGCGAAGCCCACCACCGCGAGCCAGGTCAGGCCCTCCCGCGTGCGGTCGCCGAGCCACACCACGCCCACGGCCGCGGGCCCGATGGTCTCCCCGATCACCATGCCCGCGGTGGCCGTGGTCACCGCGCCGCGCTGCAGGGCCATGGTCAGCAGCACGAAGGCGCCGACACTGCCGAGGACCAGGGCGTACGTCGCCGGGTTGGTGAGCAGGACCGACGGGGTGAGCGAGTCGATCAGGCGCACCGCGACCTCGACCACGCCGAACCCGAATCCGGCCCCCAGCCCGAGCAGCAGTCCCTGCCCGCGGCCCGCGAGCCGGCTGCTCAGCGCGCCCAGCACCAGGACCGCGACCGAGGTGACGAGCATCGCCCACTTCAGCACCGGCGACCCCTCCCGGCTGCCCTCCGCCCCCGAGGCCAGCCCCAGCATCGCCATCCCGGCGCAGACCACGCCGACCGCGCTCCACTCCACCCCGCTCAGGCGTGCCCGAAGCAACCGGGCGGCGGCCACCGCCGTCACCGCGAGGCTCGACGCGAGGGCCGCGCCGACCACGTAGATCGGAAGCGACCGCAGCGCAATGATCTGCAGCAGGAACCCGAGGCCGTCCAGCGCCAGCCCCGCCAGGTACCGCCACTGACGCACCGCGCGCAGGAACAGCGCCGCGTCCGAGCCGCCGCCCGTGCCGGCGGCTCGCGCGGCGACCGCCTGGAGCACCGTCGCCGTACCGAAACAAACCGCCGCACCAAGCGCACACACCATTCCAAACAGCACGAAGCGACTGTAGGGGAGCGCTAGATCCGCGGCCCGACCGGGTACCGGTTCTCACCTGTCTCTAGTCTTTCTGCCGGCAACCGGCGAAGGACCGGTCGACCGAGGGCACGTCCAACGGGGAGAACGGGAGACGGGACATGCGGGACATGGGGGACGCACACCGGCGGCTTCGCTCGGGCACGGTCGTACTCGGCGGCATGGGGCTGCTCGCAGCCGCACTCACCGCCTGCTCCTCCGAACCGGACCAGCGCTGCGTCGACCGCGACAGCTACACCGCGGCCAGGGGTTACCGGATCGTCTCCGACAAGAACTGCAGGTCCGCCAAGACCGCCGTCGACGGCACCTGGTACTACGGCGGCAGGAAGAACGGCGGCTGGATCAGTGGCGGTTCCTTCACCACGCCCCGCAAGGGCTCGGGCGGCTCCGGCGGTTCGAGCGGTGGCCACGGCAGCGGCGTCCACCGCGGTGGCTTCGGCGGTGGCAAGGGCAGCTCCGGCGGCTGACGAGGGCCCAAGGCGGCACAGGCGGCACAGGCAGGACGGGCACAGGCGGCACAGGCAGGACGGCACAGGCGGCAGAGACGGCAGAGACGGCAGACATGGAACGGCGAACGATCGAACCCCGGCCGGGCTGGCAGCAGACCGTGGAGGCACAGGGGCTCATCTACCCCCTCACCCGCCACCCCGACGGCTCCCTCCTTCCCTACTGGGACGAGAGCGCCCACTACGTCTTCGGCCTCCCCGAGGTGGAGGCGCTGGAGGAGGCCGTCGGGGAACTCCACCGCATGTGCCTCGCGGCGGCGGACCACATCGTCACCGCCGACCGCTTCGCCGACCTCGGCATCACCGACCCGCGCCTGGCCGAGGCGGTTTCCGAGGCATGGCACCGGCGGGCCGACCTCCCTTCCCTCTACGGCCGTTTCGACCTGCGCTACGACGGCACCGGCCCGGCGAAACTGCTCGAGTACAACGCCGACACCCCCACCTCCCTCGTCGAGGCCGCCTCGCCCCAGTGGTTCTGGATGGAGGAGCGCTTCCCCGGCGCCGACCAGTGGAACTCCCTCCACGAACGCCTCGTCGCCGCCTGGAAGAAGCAGGCCCCGCTGCTGCCGCCCGGCCCGCTCCACTTCGCGCACTCCAGCGCCGACGAACTCGGCGAGGACCTCATGACGGTGGCCTACCTGAAGGAGACCGCCGAGCAGGCAGGGCTCGACACCGACTGGATCTCGATGGAGGAGATCGGCTGGGACACGTTGTCCGGGCGGTTCGTGGACAACGACCTCCGGTTCATCCGCAGCATCTTCAAGCTCTACCCGTGGGAATGGCTCACCACCGACCGCTTCGCCGGCCACGTCCTCGACACCCTCGACAACGGCGGCGGGACCGGCAGCACCCTGTGGATCGAACCCGCCTGGAAGATGCTCCTCAGCAACAAGGCGCTCCTGGCCATCCTGTGGGAGCTGTATCCCGGGCACCCGAACCTGCTGCCCGCCCACCTGGACGGCCCGCGCGGGCTGGCGGCGACGACCGGGTACGTCGCCAAACCGCTGCTGGGCAGGGAGGGAGCCGGCGTGACCGTCCACGGGCCCGGCACCGACCCCGTGGTCCGCGACGAGCCCTGCTGCTACCAGGCCCTGGCCCCCCTGCCCGCCTTCGACGGCAACCACGTCGTCCTCGGCGCCTGGGTCGTCGACGGCGAGGCCGCGGGCCTGGGCATCCGTGAGTCCGCGGGCCTGGTCACGGACGAGTACGCCCGCTTCCTGCCGCACGTGATCCTCTGAAGGCGAACCCCCGGCTCGGAGCGGGCCCGATCCGCCGCACAGGCCCTACCCGCCCAGCACCCCGCGCAGCTGGTCCAGGCCCCAGTCCAGGTCCTCCTTGCTGATCACCAGGGGCGGGGCGATCCGGATCGTCGAGCCGTGGGTGTCCTTCACCAGGACGCCCCGGTCCATCAGCTTCTCGGAGATCTCCCGGGCCGTGCCGAGCGCCGGGTCGACGTCGACGCCCGCCCACAGGCCGCGCCCGCGAACCGCCGTCACCCGCCCGGTGCCGGCCAGCAGCCCCAGCTCCCGGTGCAGGTGCTCACCGAGCTCCGCGGCCCGCGCCTGGAACTCGCCCGACCGCAGCATCGCCATCACCTCCAGCGCCACCGCGCACGCCAGCGGGCTCCCGCCGAACGTCGACCCGTGCTCGCCCGGCCGGAACACCCCGAGCACGTCGCGCGACGACACCACCGCGGACACCGGCACGATCCCGCCCCCGAGCGCCTTCCCCAGCACGTACACATCCGGTACGACACCCTCGTGCTCGCAGGCGAAGGTCCGGCCCGTGCGGCCCAGCCCCGACTGGATCTCGTCGGCCACGAACAGCACGTTCCGCTCCCGCGTCAGCTCCCGCACCGCCGCCAGATAGCCGGCCGGTGGAACCAGGACCCCCGCCTCCCCCTGGATCGGCTCGAGCAGCACGGCGACCGTGTTCTCCGTGACCGCCGACCGCATCGCCGTCATGTCCCCGTAGGGCACGATCTCGAACCCCGGCGTGTACGGCCCGAAGTCCGACCGCGCCTCCGGGTCGGTGGAGAAGCTGATGATCGTCGTCGTCCGCCCGTGGAAGTTGTTGCCCGCCACCACGATCTTCGCCATTTCGCCGGGCACGCCCTTGACCCGGTAGCCCCACTTCCGGGCCGTCTTCACGGCCGTCTCGACCGCCTCCGCACCCGTGTTCATCGGCAGCACCGTCTGCATCCCGCACAGCTCGGCCAGCTGCCCGCAGAACGCGCCGAACAGGTCGTGGTGGAACGCCCGCGAGGTCAGCGTCACCCGCTCCATCTGCGCCTTGGCCGCCTCGACCAGCCGCCGGTTGCCGTGCCCGAAGTTCAGCGCCGAGTAGCCGGCCAGCAGATCGAGATACCGGCGGCCCTCCACGTCGGTCATCCAGGCCCCGTCAGCGGTGGCGATCACCACCGGCAGCGGGTGGTAGGTGTGCGCGCTGTGGGCGTCGGCGGCGGCGATGAGGTCTTCCGTAGTGGTCACGGCAGCTCCCGGGGATGAGGGTCACCCCCTTCCTATCCTCGCTCGCATGCCGGACGCGGCAGACTCCCCGTCCGGCACGCCCGGTAGGCTGATCAACGGGCCGTGACTGGCGCGCTTGGGATGGGACCGACCATCGGGGAGCGGCCCGGAGACAAGCGATTGTGAGCCGTGCGCCTGGGCCAACCGTGAACGCTGTACACACGCCGTCCGGAGGTCCCCATGCCAGAGCAGCCCCTCTCCACCGAGTCCACCGCCTTCCGCGCCGCCCTCGACGTGATCCGCGCCGTGGAGCCGCGGGTCGCCGACGCCATCGGCCAGGAGGTCACCGACCAGCGCGAGATGCTCAAGCTGATCGCCTCCGAGAACTACGCCTCCCCGGCCACCCTCCTGGCGATGGGGAACTGGTTCAGCGACAAGTACGCCGAGGGCACCGTCGGCCGCCGCTTCTACGCCGGCTGCCGCAACGTCGACACCGTGGAGTCGCTCGCCGCCGAGCACGCCAAGGAGCTCTTCGGCGCCGCCCACGCCTATGTCCAGCCGCACTCCGGCATCGACGCCAACCTCGTCGCCTTCTGGGCCGTCCTCGCCCAGCGGGTCGAGGCCCCGGCCCTGGAGAAGGCCGGTGTCCGCCAGGTCAACGACCTCTCCGAGGCCGACTGGGCCGAGCTGCGCCGAGCCTTCGGCAACCAGCGCATGCTCGGCATGTCCCTGGACGCCGGTGGCCATCTCACCCACGGCTTCCGCCCGAACATCTCCGGCAAGATGTTCGACCAGCGCTCCTACGGCACCGACCCGGCCACCGGTCTGATCGACTACGCGGCCCTGCGCGCCTCCGCCCGCGAGTTCAAGCCGCTGATCATCGTCGCCGGGTACTCCGCCTACCCCCGTCTGGTGAACTTCCGGATCATGCGCGAGATCGCCGACGAGGTCGGCGCCACGCTCATGGTCGACATGGCCCACTTCGCGGGCCTGGTCGCGGGCAAGGTCCTCACCGGCGACTTCGACCCGGTCCCGCACGCCCAGATCGTCACCACCACCACCCACAAGTCGCTGCGCGGCCCGCGCGGCGGCATGGTCCTGTGCGACGACTCCCTCAGGGACCAGGTCGACCGCGGCTGCCCGATGGTCCTCGGCGGTCCGCTCCCGCACGTCATGGCGGCCAAGGCCGTCGCCCTCGCCGAGGCCCGGCAGCCCTCCTTCCAGGACTACGCCCAGCGCATCGTCGACAACTCCAGGGCCCTCGCGGAAGGCCTGATGCGCCGGGGCGCCACCCTGGTCACCGGCGGCACGGACAACCATCTGAACCTGATCGACGTGGCCTCGTCCTACGGCCTCACCGGCCGCCAGGCGGAAGCGGCGCTGCTGGACTCCGGCATCGTCACCAACCGCAACGCGATCCCGGCCGACCCCAACGGCGCCTGGTACACCTCCGGCATCCGCATCGGCACCCCGGCGCTGACCACGCGCGGCCTCGGCACCGCCGAGATGGACGAGGTGGCGGGCCTGATCGACCGGGTCCTGACCACCACACAGCCGGGCACGACCAAGTCGGGTGCCCCGTCCAAGGCCGCCCACGTCCTGGACGAGAAGACCGCGGAGGAGATCGCCCAGCGGGCGACGGACCTGGTGGCGGGCTTCCCGCTGTACCCGGAGATCGACCTGGGCTGAGCCGGCCCGCAGGGGCGCGGGGCCGCATGGGTGTGCGGCCCCGCGGCGCGGGTGCGATCGGCCCACCACGGTCCGCAGTTCCCCACGCACCGACCCCCCCGCGCTCTCTGAGACAATGAAAGACATGGCGACTGACCGACCCCGCGTGCTCTCCGGAATCCAGCCCACGGCAGGCTCGTTCCACCTCGGCAACTACCTCGGCGCCGTCCGCCAGTGGGTGGCCCTGCAGGAGTCCCACGACGCGTTCTACATGGTCGTCGACCTCCACGCGATCACGGTCCCGCAGGACCCGGAGGAGCTCCGCGCCAACACCCGGCTGGCCGCCGCCCAGCTGCTGGCCGCCGGGCTCGACCCGGACCGCTGCACGCTCTTCGTTCAGAGCCATGTCCCCGAGCACGCCCAGCTGGCCTGGGTCATGAACTGCCTCACCGGCTTCGGCGAGGCGTCCCGCATGACCCAGTTCAAGGACAAGTCCGCCAAGCAGGGCGCCGACCGGGCGTCCGTCGGCCTGTTCACGTACCCGATCCTGCAGGTCGCCGACATCCTGCTCTACCAGGCCAACGAGGTGCCGGTGGGCGAGGACCAGCGCCAGCACATCGAGCTCACCCGCGATCTCGCCGAGCGTTTCAACGGCCGCTTCGGCGAGATCTTCACGGTCCCGCGGCCGTACATCCTCAAGGAGACCGCGAAGATCTACGACCTGCAGGACCCGTCGATCAAGATGAGCAAGTCGGCCTCCACGCCGAAGGGCCTCGTCAACCTCCTCGACGATCCGAAGGCCACCGCCAAGAAGGTCCGGAGCGCGGTCACCGACACCGACACCGTCATCCGGTTCGACCCCGAGACCAAGCCCGGCGTCAGCAACCTCCTCACGATCTACTCGACGCTCACGGGCGCGGGTATCACCGAACTGGAGGAGAAGTACACCGGCAAGGGCTACGGTGCGCTCAAGACCGACCTCGCCGAGGTCATGGTCGAGTTCGTGACGCCGTTCCGGGAGCGGACCCAGCAGTACCTGGACGACCCGGAGACGCTGGACTCGATCCTGGCCAAGGGCGCGGAGAAGGCGCGCACGGTCGCCGCGGAGACCCTCTCCCAGGCGTACGACAAGGTCGGTTTCCTGCCCGCGAAGCACTGACGGGCACCGAGGCGCACCACCGCACGCACGTACCTGGGACAGAGCGCTGCACATCACTATGGCTGCGCCTGCCCACAAGGCGGCGGTGGTCGTACAGTCGATAGCCGGACGGCTGTGACGAAACGGCCGAGAACCGCTGAGAACCAAACAGACACGACGACAGGAGACGACGTGGGGACCGTAACGATCGGCGTGTCGATCGCGGTCCCGGAGCCCCACGGCAGCCTGCTCCAGGAGCGGCGCGCGGGCTTCGGCGACGCCGCGGCTCACGGCATCCCCACGCACGTCACCCTGCTGCCGCCGACCGAGGTCGACGCCGCCGACCTGGCGGCCGTCGAGGCGCACCTGACCGAGGTCGCCACGGCCGGGCGCCCCTTCGTGATGAGGCTGTCCGGCACCGGTACCTTCCGGCCGCTGTCGCCGGTGGTGTACGTGCGGGTCGTCGAGGGCGCCGAGGCGTGCGCGTGGCTGCAGAAGCAGGTCCGCCACGCGTCCGGACCCGTGGCGCGTGAACTCCAGTTCCCCTACCACCCGCATGTGACGGTGGCGCACGGCATCGACGACGCGGCGATGGACCGCGCCTTCGCGGAACTCGCCGACTTCGAGGCCGAGTGGCCGTGCACCGGCTTCGCCCTCTACGAGCAGGGCACCGACGGGGTGTGGCGCAAGCTGCGGGAGTTCACCTTCGGCGGCCGTACGGTGGTCCCCCCGCAGCCGGCCCACGCGGACCGCGACTCGCTGCCCACCGGCTGACACCCGCCACGGCGCGGCCGCGGCCACCGGGCGGGTGGCGGCGCCCCGGCTACAGCGGCAGCCGCCGGAACACCGCGCGCGGCAGGTGCCGCAGCGCCGACATCACGATGCGCAGCGCGCCCGGCACCCACACCGTCTCCGAGCGCCGCCGCAGCCCGAGTTCGACGGCCGTTGCGACCTCTTCCGGTGTCGTCGCCAGCGGCGCCTCCTCGCGACCGGCCGTCATCCGCGACCGGACGAACCCGGGGCGTACGACCATGACGTGCACGCCGGTGCCGTGCAGCGCGTCGCCCAGGCCCTGGGCGAAGACGTCCAGACCGGCCTTGCTGGAGCCGTAGAGGAAGTCCGTGCGCCGGGCGCGCTCGCCGGCGACCGAGGAGAGCACCACCAGCGATCCGTACCGCTGGTTCTGCAGTTCCCGCGCGCTGACCAGGCCGGCGGAGACCGCCCCGGTGTAGTTGGTCTGCGCCACCCGCACCGCGTTCAGCGGCTCCCGCTCGTCGTACGCCTGGTCGCCCAGGACGCCGAAGGCCAGCAGCACCATGTCGACGGCGCCCTCGGCGAAGACCTTGCCGAGCGCCGTCTCGTGGGACTCGGGGTCGAGGGCGTCGAAGGCGACGGTGCGCACGTCCGCCCCCAGGGTGCGCAGGTGGGCGGCGGCCTCCTCGAGGCCGGGTGAGGGGCGGCCCGCCAGCCACACCGTGCGCGTGCGGCGCGCGATCAGACGGCGCGCGGTGGCGAGCGCGATCTCGGACGTACCGCCGAGGACGAGCAGGGACCGGGGGAGAGCGGAAGCATCCTTCACGAAAGAGGACTTTATCGCTCATATATGGGCGTTTCTGCTGAGAAACGCGGTGTTCGGGCCGACGGTGAGCGGGCACAGTCGGATCATGGACTGGCTGAGGAACCTCCCCGTCATCGGTCCGCTGGTGGCCCGGCTGATGGCCACGCATGCGTGGCGGTCGTACGAGCGCCTGGACCGGGTGAAGTGGACGCGGCTGGCCGCCGCGATGACGTTCATCAGCTTCGTCGCGCTCTTCCCGCTGCTGACGCTGGCCACCGCGATCGCCGCCGCCACTCTGAGCGCCGAGCAGCAGCACCAGCTCCAGAACAAGATCGCTCAGCAGTTCCCCGGCCTCTCCGGCCAACTCGACATCAACGCACTGGTCGAGAACGCCGGCACCGTCTCTCTCGTCGCGGGCGCCGCCCTGCTGCTCACCGGCATCGGCTGGGTCGGTCAGATGCGGGACTGCCTGCGCGCGGTGTGGGAGCTGCCCGACCGCGCGGAGAACCCGTTCCTGGGCAAGCTCAAGGACGCCGGTGTCCTCATCGGCTTAGGCGGCGCCGTGCTGCTCACGCTGGCGGTCTCCACCGTTGCCTCGGCCGCCGTCGGCTGGGTGTCCCGGCAGATCGGGCTGGGCGAACACGGCTGGGGCAGCGTCCTGTTGCGGGTCATCGCGTTCGCCGTCGCCGTACTCGCCGACTTCCTCGTGCTGCTGTACGTCCTCACGCTGCTGCCCCGGGTGGAGCCGCCGCGCCACCGTCTGCTCGTCGCCGCGCTGACCGGGGCCGTCGGCTTCGAGCTGCTGAAGCTGCTGCTCAGCGGTTACATCCAGGGCGTCGCGACGAAGAGCATGTACGGTGCCTTCGGCGTGCCGGTCGCACTGCTGCTGTGGATCAACTTCACCGCCAAGCTGGTCCTCTACTGCGCCGCCTGGACGGCGACGCAGAGCGGGGACGGCGAGCGGGGCGAGGGGGCCGGCCTCACGGACGGGTCCGACGACGCATCAGGTCCGGCAGCGGCCAGCGCCGGTTGACCAGGAACGCCCCGGCCGCGAGCAGCACCAGCACCCCGCCGGTGATCGCCAGCGCGACCCCCATACCGCCGGAGCCGTCCTTGGCGGCGGCGCTCGCCACCGGCTTCGCCGAGGAGCCCCCGCCCGCTCCGCCGCCCGCCTGGCCGCCCGAGGGGCTCGTGCCCGGCTGGGCGCTCCTGGGCGGCACCAGCTCACCCACCGGCTGCACCTTCCCGGCCGCCTGGAAGCCCCAGTCGAAGAGCCTGGCGGTCTCCTTGTAGACCTCGTTGTGCTCCTTCTTCTGCGGGTTCATCACCGTCACGAGCAGGACCTTGCCGCCCCGTTCGGCGACGCCGGTGAAGGTGGCGCCCGCGTTGGTGGTGTTGCCGTTCTTCACACCCGCGATGCCCGGGTACACCGGGACGTCGCTGTCGCCGGACAGCAGCCGGTCGGTGTTCTGGATCTCGAAGGACTCACGCACCGTTTTGCCCGTCTTGTCCTTCTTCGTCTCGCCGGGGAACGACGCCCGCACCGTCGAGCAGTACTCGCGGAAGTCCTTCTTCTGCAGTCCGGAACGGGCGAACAGTGTGAGGTCGTACGCCGACGACACCTGGCCGGGTGCGTCATAGCCGTCCGGGGACACCACGTGGGTGTCACGCGCCTGGAGTTCCTGTGCGTGCGCGTTCATGTCCTGCACGGTCTGCCCGACGCCGCCGTTCATCGCGGACAGCACATGCACGGCGTCGTTGCCCGAGCGCAGGAAGACGCCCAGCCACAGGTCGTGGACGGTGTAGATCTCGTTCTCCTTTATCCCGACCAGACTGGAGCCCGCGCCCATCCCGGCCAGGTCGGTCACGGCGACCTTGTGGGTCTCGGTCCGGGGGAACTTCGGCAGCACCGTGTCGGCGAACAGCATTTTCAGGGTGCTGGCCGGGGGAAGCTGCCAGTGCGCGTTGTGCGCGGCGAGCACCTGACCGGACTCGGCGTCGGCCACGATCCAGGAGCGTGCCGTGAGGTCCTTCGGCAGCACCGGGACGCCGCCGCTCGGATTGACCTGCGTACCGGCCTGCCCGAGGCGGGCGCCGCCCACGTTCGACATGTGCGCCGGGGGAGTGGCCGACGGGCTCGTCGTGGGGGCGGGCGCCGCCACGGCGGCAGGCGCGGCCAGCGAAAGGGAAAACGAAAGCGGCAACGAAAGCGGCAATGAAAGGGACAACAAGGTGGCGGAAGTGACCAGCAGGGATCGCCTGGCGGTCTTCTGAGGTGCAGGCACGGTCGAGAACGTACCTGCCGTGGGCGCCGGAGTCCCACCACCCGCCCCACCCCGGCCACCGAGCCGGACGTCCGGCAGCGATACTGAACCTATGAAGCTCAGCCGCCCGCTTTCCTGGTTCCTGCTCGCCTTCGGGGTGTGGAGCTGGGTCATCTGGGTCACTTTCGTCAAGAATCTCGTCAAGGACAGCAGCGGGCTCGCGTTCGACCACGGGCACCCGACGGCGTACTTCTGGGTGCACCTGGCGCTCGCCGTCGTCTCTTTCGTATTGGGGACGGTCATCGGCGTCATCGGGTTGCGCGGACTGCGCGCACTGCGCCGGACGTCATAGCGTTCCGGACACCGACCGGGACCGACGGAGGGACAGGGCGCCATGGTGGTCGTCTTCGTGCTCGTGGCGCTGCTCGCCGTGGCCGCCGTGGTGGCGGGCAACTGGTACGTGTGGCGCCGCCTGTTCCGCGACACCACCCGTGGCCCCGGTGTGGCGCGGCGCGCGGGCGCGGTGATGATCGTCGGCGGCTGGGCGCTGGCCGTCGGGGCCCTCGTCGCCGAGCGCGCCGGGGCACCCTTCTGGCTCCAGCGCGTCCTCGCCTGGCCGGGCTATCTCTGGCTGGCCCTGTCGCTCTACCTGCTGCTGGGCGTGGTGGCCGGTGAGGTCGTACGGCCGCTGCTGCTGCGGTTCGCCGAACGGCGTGCCCGGCGAGCCCGACCGGAACCCGTCGCCGCGACCGCACCGCGGACGGCCCCCGTGACGGCCGCGGCCATCACGGA
>NZ_JBEYZY010000002.1:409015-516562 GCF_040646295.1 Streptomyces sp. NPDC046197
CGGCCACCACCACGGAGCCGGCCCTGAAGAACCCGGCCACCACCACGGAGCCGGCCCTGAAGAACCCGGCCACCACCGCTGAACCGGCCCCGAAGAACCCGGCCACCACCACGGAGCCGGCCCTGAAGAACCCGGCCACCACCACGGAGCCGGCCCTGAAGAACCCGGCCACCACCGCTGAACCGGCCCCGAAGACTCACGCCGCCCTCCCGCCGACGCCCGCGGTGGCACCGGTCGTCCCGCCCGGCGGTCCCACCCGCCGCCTCTTCGTCTCCCGCGCCGTCGCCGGGGCTGCCGCGGTGGCCGCCGCCGGGACCGTCGGCTACGGCACGTACGGCGTGCTGCGCGGGCCGCGGGTGAAGCGGGTCACCGTCCCGCTCGCCAAACTCCCGCGTTCCGTGGACGGCTTCCGGATCGCCGTCGTCAGCGACATCCACCTCGGCCCGACCCTGGGCCGCGGCTTCGCGCAGAAGGTCGTCGACACGATCAACACGACCCAGCCCGACCTCATCGCCGTCGTCGGCGACCTGGTGGACGGCAGTGTGAAGGACCTCGGTCCGGCCGCGGCGCCCCTGGCGCAGCTCAGAGCCCGCCACGGCGCCTACTTCGTCACCGGCAACCACGAGTACTTCTCCGGCGCCGAGCAATGGGTCGAGGAAGTGCGGCGGCTCGGCCTGCACCCCCTGGAGAACGCGCGTACCGAACTGCCCGGCTTCGACCTCGCCGGCGTCAACGACCTGCAGGGTCGAAGCGAGGGACAGGGGCCCGACTTCGACCGCGCCCTCGGCGACCGGGACCCGGCACGCGCGTGCGTGCTGCTCGCCCACCAGCCGGTGCAGATCCACGAGGCCGTCCGGCACGGCGTCGACCTCCAGCTCTCCGGCCACACCCACGGCGGCCAGCTGTGGCCCGGCAACCTCATCGCGGCGGCCGCCAACCCGACGGTGGCCGGCCTGGAACGCTACGGCGACACCCAGCTCTACGTGAGCCGGGGCGCCGGCGCATGGGGACCGCCGACCCGCGTGGGCGCGCCCTCCGACATCACGGTGGTGGAGCTGGCCTCCCGCGCGGCCCGGTAACTCTTTCCGCAGATTTATCCACGGATCTTTCATAGACGTATCCGTAGATCTATCCACCGGCTGGGAATCGGCTGTGAAACGAACCGGAAACTTGTTTCCGTAAGTTCTTTTCCTCCTCCCCCAAATGCCCTTCCCAACCCTGAAAAGCCTGTGATTAGGTGTGCGCGCCACTAGGGGAGTGGCTTGTGCGCAGGGCCCGGAAAGGGCCCGGGGAGGGCACCGATGCGCTCGGTTCGCATGCGGATTCTCGCGTCTCTTCTGGTTCTGGCAGGCGTGGGTGTGGGCGGCCGGCAACTGCTGCCGTCGCAGGGGAGCGGCAACAGGACGATCACGGTGGGCACCACGGACGCGGTCACCTCGCTCGATCCCGCGGGCGCCTATGACGCGGGCTCCTGGGCGCTGTACAGCAACGTGTTCCAGTCTCTGCTGACCTTCGAGCCGGACGGTGCGACGCCGGTGCCCGACGCGGCCGAGAGCTGCGGTTTCGACGGTGCCGGACTGCGCACCTACCGCTGTGAACTCCGTGACGGCCTCACCTTTCCCAGTGGCCGCGCGATGACCGCCGAGGACGTGAAGTACTCCTTCGACCGGGTGAAAAAGATCAATTCCAATCTCGGCCCGGCCTCCCTGTTCTCCACCCTCGGCTCGGTGGACGCCGCCGGCATGACCGTCACCTTCCACCTCTCGACGCCGGACGCCACCTTCCCGTTCAAGGTGGCCACCGGAGCGGGCTCCGTCGTCGACCGCACCCGCTACCCCGAGGGCTCCTTACGCACCGGCGACCAGGCCGACGGCACCGGGCCGTACCACCTGGTGACGTACGCCAAGGACAAGCGCGCGGTGCTCAGGCCCAACACCGGGTACAGGGGCGCCGTCTCCGGCACCGGACGGCCGGTCGAGCTGCGCTACTTCGCCGACGCGGACGCGCTGGAGAAGGCCTGGGCGGCGAAGGAGCTGGAGGTCGCCACCCGCACGCTGCCGCCGAAGGCGCTCTCCGAGCTCAACCCGAGCGACCCCAGCCGGCGTGTCTCCGAGTCCGTCAGTTCCCAGACGCGCAACCTCTACCTCAACACGCGTGCCTCCTCACCGCTGCACGATGTCCGGGTACGGCGGGCGCTGGCCGTGCTGATCAACCGCGAGCAGCTGGCCTCCACGGTGTACGACGGCACCGTCGACCCGCTGTACTCGCTGGTCCCGGCGGGCATCACCGGCCACACCACGGCGTTCTTCGACGCCTACCCGGCGCAGGACACCCGGCGGGCCCGGGCGCTGCTCACCGAGGCGGGCGTGCCGGTCCCGGTGCGCTTCACCTACGGCTACGGAAGAGGGCGCGGCGCGGGAGCCGAGGAGGCCGCCGAGCTCAAGCGGCAACTGGAGGCGAGCGGCCTGTTCCAGGTGGACGTCAAGGGTTACGAGTGGACCGACTTCCAGAAGCGGTGGGCTCAGGGCAGGCTCGACGCCTACGCGGTCGGCTGGGTCGCCGACTACCCGGACCCGGACACCTTCGGCGCCCCGCTCGTCGGCACCGGCAGCACGATGAACACCGGCTACAGCAACAAGGCGGTCGACAACCTCATCCTGGACAGCCGGCAGTACGCCGACCGCAGCCGGGTCGACCAGGACTTCCGCGACCTGCAGGCGGACGTGGCCGACGACGTGCCGCTGATCCCGCTGTGGCAGGGCAAGGAGTACGTCGTCAGCAGCGAGGACGTGGGCGGTGGCCAGTACCTGACGGACGGTACGGGCGTCTTCCGGCTGTGGAAGCTCGGCTGGATCTGACCGGATGCGGCGGCCGGGCTTGCGCCGGAGCGAGGGCGGGCGGACACCCAACGGGAGCATGATGTGCGGGAGGTGGGCGCGGGGGGAGGGGCAGCCGTGTTGAGACGCCACTCCTTCCGGCTCCTCCGGCATCCCGCCTCCGTCGGTATCGCCCGGCGCCGGGTGCGCGATCACCTGGCGGACTGGGGTCACCTTCCCGGTGATCCGGGGCTTCAGGCCGCCGTGCTGCTGGTGTCCGAGCTGGCCACCAACGTCGTACGCCACGGGCCGGACGAAAGCTCCTCGCCGGAGCGGGAGTTCGAGGTGGCGGTGACCGCTCTCGCGGACGGCTCGTGCCTGATCGAGGTGTCCGACGAGGGCCTGTTCGAGCCCCGCCTCCGGGCGGTCGGCGAGACCGCGGAGGCCGGCCGCGGCCTCCACCTCGTGGAGCACCTCACCACGGCCTGGGGAGTGTGGAGCCGCGGCGCCCACGGCAAGACCGTGTGGGCCCTGATATCGGCCGGGGGGTAGCACACCGGCCGCCGGGGTGAGCCGGGCTCTCAAGTGGCCTTGTTCCGCCCGGCCTTGAGGATCTCGGCCACGTCGAGGGTGACCTTGGCGCCGATGGAGTCGGGGAGCGTGACGATCTCACCGGGGGCGTGGGGACGGTGGTACTCGTACTTGCCCTCGGTCGGCTCCGCGAGGACGTGAAGACGCTGATGTTTGCGGTCGACGATGACGTAGACGGGGATCTTCGCCTCGGCGTAGGCGGCGACCTTGGTCTTGAGGTCGTCCTTCCAGTTCCCCGAGGTGACCTCCAGGACCAGGCGGAAGCAGACAGGGTCGTACGCGTTGTTCTCGACGACGTGGTCGTCGATGTCGGCGTCCACCACAACGAGGTCGGGGATGGCGTAGTCCTCGGTACCGGTGGGCAGCCAGAGTCCGACGTTCTGGAGGACCTCGGTTTCCCCGTCATCGAGCCCTGCGACGATGAAGGGGCGCATGAGCTTGGTCAATGCGCGAGCGTGGGGCGCATCCGGTGATGGGGTCACGAGGAGGTGGCCTCCGATGATCTCGACGCGGTAGCCCGGATGGCGCTCCATGATCTCGTCGGCGATGGCCGTGAGCGAGAACGGCCGGACGTCGTCGAAGGGCTGCTCGACGGATGCAGCGGACATCGCGTGCCTCCTAGGGGCTGGTGTCGAGAGCATCATCGTAGGCAGCCCGGATGCCAGGTGTCCCGTTCGAACCGCTTCAGCCGAAAGTGATCACTCGTCCCCGTCCTTGACCCGCCGCCCCTTCCCCGCCGGATCCGGCAGTGCCTTCGTCATCCCCGGCAGGAAGTCCGTGAACAGCTCGTGCACCTCGTGGACCAGCGGGCGCAGCACCCGGAAGCGGGCCAGGACGACGCCCCGGGCGGTGAGGCGGGCGCCGCGCTCCGCGAGCCGGTAGCTGCGCTCGCGCCCCGGCGTCCGGTCGAACACCCAGTACAGGACGAGCCCCATCTGCGCGAGCCACATCAACTCGGGCAGGACCTCCCGCAGCTCCGCCGGCACCTTGGTCCTCGCCCCGTACAGCACCTCCTTGTGGACGCTGATGGCCTGCACGCGCGCGTGCTCGGACTCCGGGGAGAAGGGGCTGAGCGGGCTGTCCGGGTCGGCGGCGTTCTTGAAGAACTGCACGGCGAACTCGTGGTACGGCGTGGCGATGTCCAGCCACGTCTTGAGCACCCCCGCGAGCCGTGCCTCCAGGTCGGTCTCCCGGGCCAGGACCTCCCGGACCGCCTCCTGGTGCTCGGCGGCGATCCGGTCGTAGAAGCCCTGGATCAGGTGTTCCTTGCCCGCGAAGTAGTAGTACGCGTTGCCGACGGAGACCCCGGCCTCCTTGGCGATCGCCCGCATCGTGGTCTTGTCGTATCCGCGCTCCTGGAACAGGCGCATCGCCGTCTCCAGGATCAGCGCGCGGGTCTGTTCGGACTTGCTCTGCGGGGCGCCCTCGCCGGGGCCGTCGTTCTTCGCGGGCACGAACCGAGCCTAGTGCCCGGGGTAAACGCTGCCTGCCGGGGCACTAGCCACTGGCGCAGGCGCCATCGTCACAGCCACCGGGTCCGGTGTACGTCCATCCCTGGTGGGGGTCGTACGCCCATCCGTCGCCCCGCCCGTAGGCCCGTCCGCCCCACTGCCCGCCACGCCACTTGGCGGCCGTCAGCACCGCGCCCCTGGCCAGCCGGGCGCCCGCCGGGGTGCTCAGCCGGTGGGCCAGCGGGCGGTGTTCGCGCAGCGCCCACAGGACCACGACCCAGGCGGCGGCACCCCGGTAGACCTGCCCGGCGTCCCCGACGACGGTGACCTCGTCCAGGGTGGCCCGGTGGTCGAGGGCGGCGAAGCGCCGCCGCGCGTGCTCGGAGCCGGCCGGGACCAGTTCCAAGGGCACCAGCTGGGGCTGCTTCACGAGCCAGTCGCGCACGAAGGTGCACAGCGAACACTCGGCGTCGTACAGGACGGTCAGCCCGCGGACCGGGACGCGCACCGCGCCCCGGCCCCGGTCGGCCACGGCCGGCACCGCCTCACGCCCCGGCCGACGGGGCGACCCAGTCCTGCGGCGCGACCGGCGGCACCTGCTCCCGCTCCAGCATGCCGCGCCGCCGGATCCGGTTGAGCACGTACACGTTGCCCAGGTGCATCACGCCGAGGACCAGCAGCACCACGCCGAGCTTGGTCGACAGGGCCTCGAAGATCCCTCGCGTGTCGTCGATGGTCGCGTCGCCACTCAGATACAGGGCGACGAAGCCGAGGTTGACGAGATAGAAGCCGACCACCAGGAGGTGGTTGACGGCGTCGGCGAGCCTGTCGTTGCCGTGCAGTACGTCGGCGAGGAAGACCCGCCCGTTCCGGCTGAGCGTACGGGCCACCCAGATGGTCAGGGCGACGCTGACGAGCAGATAGATGACGTAGGCGATGACCGTGCGGTCCATGTCCCCACCCTTCTTGAACGCGTTCAAAACGCTGTCATGGCTGACTCTAGACCTGTTTTTGAACGCGTTCAACGCGGGATTGGGGGTGCCCGGGGTGACGGCCGTCTCAGGGGCGGCGACCCAGTGCGGGGCGCTTGGTGTAGTCGGTGAAGCCGATGACGTTGCCCCAGGGATCGGCGATCTCGACGGTCCAGCCGGTCGCCCCGGCCGACGGCTCGTCGAGCAGCTCGATGCCGGCCGCCCTCAGCTCGCGCGCGGCGGTCCGGGCGTCCGGCACCTCCAGCCAGAGGCGGGGGGAGGGCCACGGCGGGGTCCGGTGTCCCAGCGCCTCCTCCTTGCGCAGCAGGATCCCCGGTGTCTCGGCCCCCACTTTCAGCAGTGCGATGTCCGCCTCGTCCAGCCGGAACCCCACCGTGAACCCGGCCCGCTCGTAGAACCCCACGGCGTCACCGAGGTCCCCGACGGGCAGCAGCACATTGTCGAACCCGAGCAGTTCGTACGACTCTCTATCTGACATACCGTCAGAGTAGGCCGACCATCGGTCAAAACCGGGGATTGGCCGACCGGGCCGGATCCGTGCATGTCAGTGACACAAGGCGACGGGCCCCGTCTTCGGTGCACACACCGAAGACGGGGCCCAAGTGCCGGGTACGACGAAGGAACTCAGAAGCGGCGCGTGATCAGCGCCCGCTTCACCTCCGCGATCGCCTTCGTGACCTCGATGCCGCGCGGGCAGGCGTCGGTGCAGTTGAAGGTGGTGCGGCAGCGCCAGACGCCGTCCTTGTCGTTGAGGATCTCCAGGCGCTGCTCGGCCGCCTCGTCACGGCTGTCGAAGATGAAGCGGTGTGCGTTGACGATGGCCGCCGGGCCGAAGTACTGCCCGTCGTTCCAGAACACCGGGCAGGAGGAGGTGCAGGCCGCGCACAGGATGCACTTCGTCGTGTCGTCGAAGCGCTCGCGGTCCTCGGCCGACTGCAGCCGCTCCCGGGTGGGCTCGTTCGTGTCCTTCGTGACGAGGAAGGGCATGACGTCCCGGTACGCCTGGAAGAACGGCTCCATGTCCACGACCAGGTCCTTGAGGACCGTCAGGCCCTTGATGGGCTCGATCGTGATCGGCTTCTCGGGGTTGATGTCCTTGATCAGCGTCTTGCAGGCCAGACGGTTCCTGCCGTTGATCCGCATGGCGTCCGAGCCGCAGATGCCGTGGGCGCAGGAGCGGCGGAAGGTCAGCGTGCCGTCCAGGTCCCACTTGATCTTGTGGAGGCCGTCGAGGACGCGCTCCTTGGGGTCGATCTCCAGCTGGAAGTCTTCCCACGTGGCCTCCGCCGAGACCTCCGGGTTGAAGCGGCGGACGCGGAAGGTGACCGTGATGTAGGGGGACGCCGCCGACAGCGCGTCCGCCTCGGCCTTGTCCAGAACGGGGGTTGCCATCAGTACTTACGCTCCATCGGCTGGTAGCGGGTCTGGACGACCGGCTTGTAGTCGAGACGGACGGTTTCCGAGCCGTCGGCGCCGACCTCGCGGTACGCCATCGTGTGCCGCATGAAGTTGACGTCGTCGCGGTTCGGGTAGTCCTCACGGTAGTGACCGCCGCGGGACTCCTTGCGGGCCAGGGCGGAGACCGCCATGACCTCGGCCAGGTCCAGCAGGTTGCCGAGCTCGATGGCCTCGAGCAGGTCGGTGTTGAACCGCTTGCCCTTGTCCTGGATCGCCACGTTCTGGTAGCGCTCCTTGAGCTCGGCGATCTTCTCGACCGCCGTCTTGATCGTCTGCTCGGTGCGGAACACCATGACGTTGGCGTCCATGGTCTCCTGCAGCTCGCGGCGGATGTGCGCCACGCGCTCGGTGCCCGTGGAGGCCCGCAGCCGCTCGATCTGCTCGACCACCAGGGTTTCCGGGTTCTCCGGCAGCTCGACGAAGTCGGCCCGGTCCGCGTACTCGGCGGCCGCGATACCGGCCCGGCGGCCGAACACGTTGATGTCCAGCAGGGAGTTGGTGCCCAGGCGGTTGGCACCGTGCACGGACACGCAGGCGACCTCGCCGGCCGCGTACAGGCCCGGGACGACCGTGGTGTTGTCCGCCAGGACCTCGCCCTCGACGTTCGTCGGGATGCCGCCCATCGCGTAGTGCGCGGTCGGCTGGATCGGGATCGGGTCCGTGTAGGGCTCGATGCCGAGGTACGTCCGCGCGAACTCGGTGATGTCCGGCAGCTTGGCGTCCAGCTGCTCCGGCGGCAGGTGCGTCAGGTCCAGGTAGACGTGGTCGCCCTCGGGACCGCAGCCGCGGCCCTCGCGGATCTCCGTGTAGATGGAGCGGGAGACGACGTCACGGGAGGCGAGGTCCTTCATGACCGGCGCGTACTTCTCCATGAAGCGCTCGCCGTCCTTGTTGCGGAGGATGCCGCCCTCACCGCGCGCACCCTCGGTGAGGAGGATGCCCATGCGCCAGATGCCGGTCGGGTGGAACTGGAAGAACTCCATGTCCTCCAGCGGCAGGCCCCGACGGTAGACGGCGGCCTGACCGTCACCGGTCAGCGTGTGCGCGTTCGACGTCACCTTGAAGAACTTGCCGCAGCCGCCGGAGGCGTAGATCACGGCCTTCGCCTGGAAGATGTGGATCTCGCCGGTGGCCAGCTCGTACGCGACCACACCCGCCGACTTCTTGACGCCGTCGACCTCGGTGATCAGCTGGTCGAGGACGTAGAACTCGTTGTAGAACTCCACGCCCTCCTTGACGCAGTTCTGGTACAGCGTCTGGAGGATCATGTGGCCGGTGCGGTCCGCGGCGTAGCAGGAGCGGCGCACCGGGGCCTCGCCGTGGTTGCGGCTGTGACCGCCGAAGCGGCGCTGGTCGATGGTGCCGTTCGGGGTCCGGTTGAACGGCAGGCCCATCCTCTCCAGGTCGAGGACCGCGTCGATGGCCTCCTTCGCCAGGATCTCGGCGGCGTCCTGGTCGACCAGGTAGTCACCGCCCTTGACCGTGTCGAAGGTGTGCCACTCCCAGTTGTCCTCCTCCACGTTGGCGAGCGCGGCGGCCATGCCGCCCTGCGCGGCGCCCGTGTGGGAGCGGGTGGGGTACAGCTTGGTCAGGACCGCGGTGCGGCTGCGCTTGGTCGCCTCGATGGCGGCACGCATACCGGCGCCACCGGCGCCGACGATGACGGTGTCGTACTTGTGGATCTTCATCAGGAATACCTCGGTCCCGGGGCCTAGCGGATGTTCGGGTCGAAGGTGAAGATCACCAGCGTGCCCAGCAGGATGGTGAACACCGTGGCGGTGTAGAGCAGGCCCTTCAGCCACAGCCGGGTGTTCGCGCGCTCCGCGTAGTCGTTGATGACCGTCCGCAGGCCGTTCGCGCCGTGCAGCATCGCGAGCCACAGCATGGCGAGGTCCCAGACCTGCCACCACGGGGAGGCCCAGCGGCCGGCCACGAAGGCGAAGCCGATCTTGGAGACGCCGCCGTCCAGCACGAGCTGGATCAGCAGGTGGCCGAGGACGAGGACGACCAGCACCACGCCGGACAGGCGCATGAACAGCCAGCCGTACATCTCGAAGTTGCCCCGGGTGGACTTCGGGGTCTTCTTGGTGCGCCGGCGCGGGGCCTCGATGAAGGGCGCCGGGTTGTCGACGCTGTAGCCGGAGGCGCCCTCGACGGGGCCGATACCGGAAGCGGTGGTGTCAGTGGTGGACATACGCGTCAGCTCCCGAACACAGCACGAGCGGCGTGGCCGAGGACGGGGTAGATCGCCCCGAGCATCAGCACGACCCACAGGACGACGACGGTCCACAGCATCTGCTTCTGGTAGCGGGCACCCTTCCACCAGAAGTCGACGGCGATGACACGCAGACCGTTGAGCGCGTGGAAGAGGATGGCGGCGACCAGGCCGTACTCCAGCACGGCGACGATCGGCGTCTTGTACGTGGCTACGACTCTGTCGTAAGCCTCGGGAGAGACACGCACGAGAGCGGTGTCCAGCACATGCACGAACAGGAAGAAGAAGATGAGGACGCCGGTGACTCGGTGAGCCACCCAGGACCACATTCCTTCCCGGCCGCGGTACAGCGTTCCAGCCGGCACGGAAGAACCCTCCGGGAGCGGGGACTAGGGCCGCGCCGGCTTCACTGTCGGTCGGGCCCGGCCGGGTACGGTCCACCGGCCCCCAGCATCGTATCCATGCGCCGCGGCGAGGCTTACGGGGGGCCTACCCATGTGATCAAACTGGCACTCAAAGGGGCACGGACGGGTTAGTGCCGGGAGGCCCCCGGAGCGAAGGTGCATCCGGTACGCCGGGGGCGGCCGCGTTGCGGCTGGTCGCGCCCCGCGGGGGAGTTGCCGACCGACGCGGCCCCGCGCCCGTCCAGGGTGCGGATCAGCCGCCCTCGTGCCAGTCGCCGCAGCTCTTCCGCCGTGACGACCCGTTCTTCTTCCGGATCGTTTGCCAATCGTGATCGGACCGCTGCCAGGAGGCGGTCGAGGGCCTCGTCGGGTGAGGCGTCGTCGAGGCAGATGACGAACACGTGTCCGAAGCGGCTCTCGTAGGCCGCGTGTGCCGCGCGCAGGGCCGTGTGGGCGGCCGAATAGGTGTCCGCCGGCAGCGCCGGCAGCGACTCGCCCGCCAGCGCGTCCGCCAGGTCCTCCGGTGCCAGGTCGTACGCCGCCTCGTCCGCCGCGGCCAGCAGGGCGTCCACGTCCGGGTAGGGGCGGTGGTCCGCGATACGGCGAGCCCAGTGGGAGCTGCGCAGGCAGCTCAGGAGGGTGTGGTGGGCCTCGTCGGCGGAGGCGGTGTTGAAGTGCTCAAGGTTCTGCGCGGGCAGCGTGGGTCCTCGGCGGTGGGAGGTGCGGCGACGCCGCTGTGGACGTGCCGTGTGTGTCGGTGGGGATGCTGTGTGACTTGTGCCGCTACGTTATCGGCAGTGGTCATGACGTGTCCGGGGGATGCCCGGGTTTCACTCCAACGGGAGAGTTTGGGAACGCCCCGTGGACACCGGCCGGGCTGGTAGGCCTTAGGTTGGCGATGTGAGTCAGCGCAGGCACCGCGCCCCGGCGCGGAAGGTGCAACACCGGCAGGCACTGGCCGGCGGCGCGTTCGCCGTGACGATCGGCCTCGGCGTCGGCCTCGGTCTGTGGGCCTCCGGCGGCGACGGATCCCCGGCGGACCCGGCACAGCGCCCGCCGGACGCCCCGTCCGCGGCGAGTGCGAGCCCCACCCGGAGCTACCCCCTGTCACAGGCGCCCCGCACCATCCCGGCGGTGCGCTCCCACACGGCGGCCCGCGGACCCGGCTGGCGCCCGGCGCCCGGCGACCGGGTCGTGGTGAGCGACCCGTCCCTGGCCGACGAGGGGCGTCTGACAGCCGGGGAGCTCGGCCTGTCGTACGCGGGCCGGCAGAACGACGTGCGCGCCGGAGACGTCCAGCTGGCGCTGAGCGGCGGCGAGGGCGGGAACCCGGAGTCGTACACCATGACGGTGCGCGCCGGGCGGGTCACCATCAGCGGACCGGCCGACGCCGGTGTCTTCTACGGCACCCGCACCCTGAAGCAGGAGGTGCACGGCGGTGGTACGGCGCCCGAGGGCGTCGTGCGGGACGAGCCGGCCAAGCCGCGCCGGGGGTTCATGCTGGACATCGCGCGCAAGCCGTACACGGCGTCCTGGATCCAGGACCGCATACGGGAACTCGGAGACCTGAAGTTCAACGAACTGGGTCTGCACTTCTCCGACGACCAGGGCTTCCGCATCGAGTCCGACACGCACCCGGAGGTCGTCTCCGCGAACCATCTGACGAAGGCGCAGGTCAAGCAGATCGTCGACCTGGCCACCAGCCGGCACATCACCGTCGTGCCGGAGATCGACTCGCCCGGCCACCTGGGCGCCGTCATCGCCGCCCACCCCGACCTGCAGCTGCGCAACGCACAGGGCGTGCCGACCCGGGGCGCGCTCGACATCTCCAAGGACGAGTCCGCCTCGATCGTCGACGACCTCCTCGACGAGTACGCCGGACTCTTCCCCGGCGGCTACTGGCACCTCGGCGGCGACGAGTACCAGGCACTGACGGTGAGCGACCCCGAGGCGTCCTACCCGCAGCTGAGCGCCGCCGCGAAGCAGGCCTACGGCCCCGGCGGCACGGTGTCCGACCTCACCACCGGCTGGCTGAACGACCGCGCCGACACCGTCCGCAACCACGGCCGCGCCCCGCGCGCCTGGAACGACGGCTTCCTGCGGAGCACGTCCGTGCAGCCCGCCAAGGACGCCGAGGTCGCCTACTGGACCGGCAAGGAGATCGGCGCCCGGCAGCCGGCCGGGTACCTCGACTCCGGGCGCAAGGTGATCAACTACAACGACGAGTACCTCTACTACGTCCTCGGCGAGCCGCAGACCTTCGTCTATCCCACGGGAGAGCGGATTTACAAACAGTGGACCCCGCGCGTGCTGCGCGGCACCCAGGCGGTGCCCGCCCGGTACGACGCCCAGATCCTCGGCGGCTCCTTCGCGGTGTGGTCCGACCGCGCCGGCGCCCAGACCCAGGACCAGGTGGCCGCCGGTATCCGCATGCCGCTGCGGGCGACCGTCCAGAAGCTGTGGGATCCGGGTCAACCGGCGCTCTCCTGGGCGGCCTTCAAGGCGCTGGCGGACCGGCTGGGCTGACCCTGCGGACCGATGGGTTCGACTGGCCGAAATCTTTTCTTCCGTCTCCACGCTCGACTGTGTGTGTTGCCCGTGTGACACTACCGGGCGGTTGCACGCAGTAAGGGGAAGTGTGGGCTCCGTAAAGGTCGGTGCCCTGGCGAGGGAGGCGTGGATGAGCCTGGTGGAACTGATCGCGCAGGCCGACGAACGCGGCCTGGCTGCCAGCGGACTGGCTTGTTTGGATCGGTGTGTGCCCCTGCTCGGGGGTGACGACGAGGTGCTGCGGCCGCTGTGGGCGAACCTCGCCGACGACTCCGCCGGCGCGGGCGGCGACTGGGCCGAGCGGCTGGAGCAGGCACGCGGAGCGCTGGACGCCGACGCGGGGGACGGTGGCGAGGACGAGGTCGCGCTGCTGGCACGCCGCATGCTCGCCGCCGCGCCCACCGCCCGGGACACCACCGAGGTGCGGGCGTGGGCCGACGCCTGCTCCGTCGCCTCGCTGCAGATCCACCGGCTGCTCGACCCGTCCGAGGACGCGGCCTCGGTCGACTCCCGCCGTGCCGGGGGTACGGAGGGCATGTCCCCGCTCGTCGCCGCCGAGCTGCGGCGCCAGATCACCGTCCTCGAACTCCTCGCCGGTCACGGTCCGGCCGGAGTCCGCCAGGCGCTGGAGGTGTCGACGGAGGGACGCCGGGTCCTGCGCGCGGTGGTCTCACGCCGGGCCCGGCTGGCCTGACGCCCGCCGCCTGCCGGAAGGCCGGGCCGAACCACGCTTCCGAAAGGGTCCTGTGACCGTCCTGCGCGCGCGGTGGGGTGGTCCTGCGCCGGTTGTGGGAAGCCGTCCGATCCGCGTGACGAAAACGCCGTCGACCTCGCTCTTTCCCATGTGACAGCGCAGGAAGTGACGACACAGCAGCAGACCAGGCCGCACGCCGCCACCAAGCCGGTGCGGTGGGCGGCGGACTCCGTGGCGGCGATGCGCGAGGGCGCCCGGCTGCGCCTGGACTACTCGGCGCAGAGCCTGTGGCGCGTCGACCGGGTGATCGACGAGATACGCGGCGAGGGCACGCCGTACGACGCGGTGAAGAGCGTGCTGCGCGGCTTCGGGGCCTATGCGGGTGAGGTGATCGTCCGGCAGGCCGGGGGCGAGTGGTGGGCGACCGGTGGCGAGCACTGGGTCCGCACACCCGACGGGCGGCTGTGGGACCCGATCGAGGAGGCGCGGCGCTGTTTCGCGGGGCAAGGGTCCCTGCGCCTGCTGTGCCGGGACGCCGTGGGCGCGGCCCGGGACCGAGGCCAAGGCGGCGCTGACAGGCAGTGACACTTATGTGGGGCCCGACGCAGATGACCGTGGGGGGCGTGCACATGGCCGGTGGTGCCGCGCGGTGCGCACGTCTGGGACTCGCTACGGACGAGGACGGTTCTTGGGCCAGGGAGGGGAACCCCGCCGCGCAAAGGCGTACGACGGGCAGCTGGGTGCGGCCGTCGCGCGGGCCCAGGAGGGGGACGAGGACGCCTTCGCGGTCGCGTACCGGATCGTGCAGCCCGGACTGCTCGGGTATCTGCGCGGACTCGTCGGCGACGAGGCGGAGGACGTGGCGTCCGACGCCTGGCTGGAGATCGCCCGGGACCTGGGGCGGTTCCGGGGCGACGGAGCGGGCTTTCGCGGCTGGACGGCGACCATCGCCCGGCACCGGGCCCTCGACCACCTGCGCCGGCAGCGGGTCCGGCCACTCGGAACGGCTCTCGAACAGGACGTCATCGACCTGCCCGCCCCGCACAGCACCCACGAGCAGGCCATGGAGGCCCTGACCACCGAGCGCGCTCTGGCCCTGGTCCGCGCTCTGCCCCGCGACCAGGCCGAGGCCGTGCTGCTCCGCGTCGTCGTGGGGCTGGACGGCCCCGCCGCCGCCCGCGTGCTCGGCAAGCGGCCGGGCGCGGTGCGCACGGCGGCCCACCGGGGGCTGAAGCGGCTGGCCCGGGAACTCGGCGCCGACGGTGTGGCGGAAGCGGGTTCGCGGGCGCCGGGGGAGTCGACGTGAGGGGGCGAGGGTGACGTGTCGCGGGGACCGGGACGAACGGACATGGCTGAAGCGCGGGGCGGCAGCAGCGGCGTCGAGGCGCGCCCTGTGCCCCGGCAC
Source organism: Streptomyces sp. NPDC046197 (assembly GCF_040646295.1). Classification (NCBI taxonomy): domain Bacteria; kingdom Bacillati; phylum Actinomycetota; class Actinomycetes; order Kitasatosporales; family Streptomycetaceae; genus Streptomyces; species Streptomyces sp. NPDC046197. Next base: position 423,592 of record NZ_JBEYZY010000002.1, read on the forward strand.
GGTCGATCCCGAGAGGGAGCGACGGGCGGTGGCGGCCTTCCGGGCCGCCCGGGCGGCGGAGGCGCGCCGGACCAAGGGCCGGCACCGGGACGACCGGCAGTCCCGGCCCGGGCGGCGGAGGCGCGCCGGACCAAGGGCCGGCACCGGGACGACCGGCAGTCCCGGCCCGGGCGGCGTCCGGGGCGCTCGGTCCGGACCACGGCGGCCCTGGTCCTCGGTGGTCTCACACTGAGCGGAGCCGCGGTCGAGGCGGCCGGCCCCTCCCATGCCTCCCATGCCTCCCCGACCCCGCGCGGCCACACGCACCACCACCTGGCCCACGGCGCACCGCAGCGACCGGCGGCCACGGGGCAGGATGAAGCCGGCGAACCCGGCAGGTCGCCCGATGCCCCGGTAAGAAGACCATCAGGAACGGGCCAGAGCGGGAAAGGCCGAAGGCGGGACCGCCAAGAGCGGAAAGAAGGCCGGGAAGGCCCGGGGGAAGTCCGGCAAGCAGTCCGCGAAGCCCCGGCACCCGGCCGCACAGCAGTCCGAGAAGGGTCGGCACAAGACAGCGGAACCCGGCAAGCAGCAGGTCAGGGGCAGGTGGCGGCCCGCCGCCGACCCGCCGAGGCAACGGCCGGGGCCGCCACCCCCCACAGGAGAGGCCCCGGCCGTCGCGCGGTACGGGCCGCGCGGCGGCCCGTACTTCCTACAGCGCCGGGTGTGCGTTTTCTGTCACACCTCACCTCCACCTCAGTTAGTTGCACGTTGTACGGTCATGGACGGCGAGCGGTTTCACGCCGTAACGTGCCTTTCGCGCCGGGCGGGGAAGACGCATGATCGCCGCAACCAACGGCGGCCTCGGGGCCGCGAGGATCGACTGAGGAACCACGGGTGCTGGGGGACGACGCGGAGCTGACCGCCGCGGTGCTTGCGGCACAGGACGGGAACGAGACTGCGTTCCGGACTGTGTACCGCACCGTGCACCCGCGGCTGCTCGGATACGTACGCACGCTGGTCGGCGACCCGGACGCGGAGGACGTGGCGTCCGAGGCCTGGCTGCAGATAGCCCGCGACCTGGATCGCTTCAGCGGCGACGCCGACCGGTTCCGTGGCTGGGCCGCCCGGATCGCCCGCAACCGCGCACTGGACCACATACGCATGCGCGGCCGCCGGCCCGCGATCGGCGGCGATGAAACGGAACTGACCGGCAAGGCGGCGGAGTCCGACACCGCGGGCGAGGCCATGGAGGCCCTCGCCACCGACAACACCCTCTCGCTGATCGCCCAGCTGCCTCAGGACCAGGCAGAGGCCGTCGTGTTGCGCGTGGTCGTGGGCCTCGACGCGAAGACCGCCGCCGAGACGCTCGGCAAGCGGCCCGGCGCCGTGCGCACCGCGGCGCACCGCGGCCTGAAGCGGCTCGCGGAGCTGCTCGGCGGCGATCCGGAACCGGGCGGCGGGCTCGATGCGCTGCCGCCGCCCAGAGAACCGCAGGGCCGTGCGGTGACGTCCGCCGGTGTGACGCATATGCGCGCCCGGACGCAGAAGGACATGTGATGGCCGACGAGTAGTACAGGTGGCTGGACCGCGATACGGCGGAGCGACTGCTGCGCGGGGAGCCACTTGAAACCGTCGGTGACGCCGCCGGTGACCAGGCACAACGACTCGCCGAGGCGCTGAACGCCCTGTCCGCCGGCCCCTCTCCCGCCGGTGCCGAACTCCCCGGTGAGGCGGCCGCGCTGGCCGCGTTCCGCAAGGCCCGTGCTCAGTGGGCCGATGCCGGAGCGGAGTTCGCTGTGCCCGAGCGTGCCCGTTCCGCCGACGCCGGACTCTTCCGTATCGGCGCCCACGCCTCCGGCGCCCGGCGTCCCGGCCGGCTGCGCCCCGTACGCCTCGCGGTGTCCGCCGCACTGGCCGCCGGTGCGGTCGGCGGCGTCGCCGCCGCGGCCACGACCGGCGTGCTGCCGACTCCGTTCGGCGGTGACAAGCCTGCCCCCGGGGCCTCCGTCACGGCCCCGGCGTCACCCGACCGCCCGCTGGTCTCGCCCTCGACGGGCGGCGGCCCGGGCGGCCGTTCCGGTGTGCCGACGCCCGGCAGTACCACCGGCGGTTCGTCCGACGGCGATGCCCGCGACAACGCACGCGACGGTGCGACCCCCGGCCAGGACCCGACGGGTGGCCCCGGCGACCGGTCGGCCGCGGTCGGCGGCGGGTGGAAGCGGCTGGCCTCGGCCTGCCGCGACCTGCGCGACGGCAAGGGCCTCGACTTCGACCGCAAGCGCGTCCTGAACGGGGCGGCGGGCGGCTCCTCCCGCGTGTGGACGTACTGCAAGGGCCTGCTGAAGGCGGCCGAGGGCGGCTCCGGGGACGACGCCGGCAGGGGCCAGGGCGAGGGCGGCGGTCAGGACGGCCACGGCCAGGGCGACCAGGGCGGCCGGGGAGACCAGGGCGGCGACGACGGCACCCACATAGGCGGAGGCCACCCCGGGAAGGGCATCGGCATGCCCCCGGTCCTCGGCCCGCTGCTGCCGAAGACGGGGCCCGTGCCCGTCGGCGTGTCGTCGCCGCACCCGTACAGCGCGCTGTGACCCCGCGAAAACCGCGCCGTCACCGTCCCGGTCGGCTTCCCGCGCGCCCCCAGACCCTCTTCTCGCGCCCCTGACCTGCGGTTTTGTGGTCGGAGAAAATTTCTCGGCGTGGGGTGTGACGTTTTCGGCCGCCGTGGCGCAGTAATGAGTGAGCCGACTGGTCATCGGCCGTCGCACAGAGCCGGGGTTCCCCCCGTACCCACGGCTCGTGCATCAGGCGCGGGCGGGACACGTTCCCCCGGTCCCGCCCGCGCCCCAACTCATCTCCTTCTCGGCTTCTCGACGCAGCGCGTCACCAGTACACGACGACCTGGTCGCCGACCCTCACCCGTGCGAAGAGCAGAGCGATCGCCGCCTCGTCCCGCACGTTGACGCAGCCGTGCGAGCCGCCGGCGTAACCGCGGGCCGCGAAGTCGTAGGAGTAGTGCACGGCCTGGCCGCCGCTGAAGAACATCGCGTAGGGCATGGGGGAGTGATAGAGCGTCGAGACGTGGTGGCGGGACTTCCAGTAGACCTGGAACACGCCCTCCCGGGTGGGCGTGTACTGCGCGCCGAAGCGCACCGCCATCGTCGACAGCGTCCGCCCGCCGACCATCCAGCGCAGTGTCCGGCTGGTCTTGTCGATGCACAGCACCCGGCCGGTCAGGCAGCGCGGGTCCGGGGCGCCGGCGGGCTGTCCGCCCATCAGGTACAGCTCCCAGGTGCCCGGCTCGTGCGTCATCCCCAGCAGCCGCTGCCAGGTCACGGTGTCGGTCCGGCCCGTCCGCGGCAGGCCGCGCTTGCCCTGGAAGCCGCCGACGGCCTGTTCCGTCAGGTCGTCGTACGTCCCGGTCGGGCCGTCGAACAGCCAGCCGATCTGGCGCAGCCGGGCCTGGAGTTCGCGGACGTCACGACCGGTGTCACCGCGCGACCACAGCACCTGCGCCTCGACCTGGCCCGGGGCCGTGCCCGGAGCCGTGCTCCGGGCCGTGCCCGGACCCGTGCCCGGTCGGCCGTCGGTGGGTGCCCGGCTCGCGGGCGACCCGGTGGACGGGAGCTCGATGTGCACCGGCGAGTGGTGGCGGCCGCCCGGATCCGGGGGCTGCACCGTGCAGCCGCACAGTGCGCTCAGCGCGACGGCCGCGGCGACAGCGGTCGATCTCCTCATGCCCCCGATACGCATACCGCCCCCCGCCGTCTCACCGGTGCCCGGGTCCAGCCGCAGTCCGGTCGCACCCGAGACGTCTCCCGCACTCCGGATGTCTCTCGCACCCCGGATGTCTCCCCACGCGTGACGGGCGGCGAACCGCGCGGCAGGGTGGGAAACACAAGGGAGAACCGGTCTGTGAGCAAGGTCCCAGCGTGGGGCACTCCACCCGGCGCACGGCCACCGCTACAGTCCGTGGCGAGGGTCGGCGGTACCGGCGAGTAACTGGCGAGTAATCGAGAACGCGGAGGCACACACCATGGCGCGCGAGTCGGAGTCCGGGCTGCCCATCGAGCCGGTCTACGGACCGGACGCCCTGGAGGGCTGGGACCCGGCCGGGAAGCTGGGCGAGCCCGGGTCGTACCCCTTCACCCGCGGTGTGTACCCGTCGATGTACACGGGCCGGCCGTGGACGATGCGCCAGTACGCCGGTTTCGGCACGGCGGTGGAGTCCAACGCCCGCTACAAGCAGCTGATCGCCAACGGCACGATGGGTCTGTCGGTGGCCTTCGACCTGCCCACCCAGATGGGCCACGACTCCGACGCCCCCATCGCGCACGGCGAGGTCGGCAAGGTCGGTGTGGCCATCGACTCGATCGACGACATGCGGGTGCTGTTCGGCGGCATCCCGCTGGACAAGGTCTCGACGTCGATGACCATCAACGCCCCGGCCGCACTGCTGCTGCTCCTGTACCAGCTGGTGGGGGAGGAGCAGGGGGTCCCGGCCGACCGGCTCACCGGCACGATCCAGAACGACGTGCTGAAGGAGTACATCGCGCGCGGGACGTACATCTTCCCGCCCAAGCCCTCGCTGCGCCTGATCGCCGACATCTTCAAGTACTGCAAGGCCGAGATCCCGAAGTGGAACACCATCTCGATCTCCGGCTACCACATGGCGGAGGCGGGCGCCTCCCCCGTGCAGGAGATCGCCTTCACGCTGGCCGACGGCATCGAATACGTCCGTACGGCGGTCGCGGCCGGGATGGACGTCGACGACTTCGCGCCCCGCCTGTCCTTCTTCTTCGTCGCCCGGACGACGATCCTGGAGGAGGTCGCCAAGTTCCGTGCGGCCCGCCGGATCTGGGCGCGGGTGATGCGGGAGGAGTTCGGCGCGAAGAACCCCAAGTCGCAGATGCTGCGCTTCCACACGCAGACGGCGGGTGTGCAGCTGACCGCCCAGCAGCCCGAGGTGAACCTGGTCCGGGTCGCGGTCCAGGGCCTGGGGGCGGTGCTCGGCGGCACCCAGTCCCTGCACACCAACTCCTTCGACGAGGCGATCGCGCTCCCCACCGACAAGAGCGCGCGGCTCGCCCTGCGCACCCAGCAGGTCCTGGCCTACGAGACGGACGTGACCGCGACGGTGGACCCGTTCGCCGGGTCCTACGTCATCGAGAAGATGACCGACGACGTCGAGGCGGCCGCCGTGGAACTGATGCGGAAGGTCGAGGATCTCGGCGGCGCGGTGTCGGCCATCGAGCACGGTTTCCAGAAGCAGGAGATCGAGCGCAGCGCGTACCGGATCGCCCAGGAGACCGACTCCGGCGAGCGGGTGGTCGTGGGCGTCAACCGCTTCCAGCTGGACGAGGAGGAGCCGTACGAGCCGCTCCGCGTGGACCCGGCCATCGAGGCCCAGCAGGCAGAGCGCCTGGCGAAGCTGCGCGCCGGGCGCGACCAGGCGGCGGTGGACTCGGCGCTGGAGTCCCTGAAGAAGGCCGCCCAGGGCGAGGACAACGTCCTGTACCCGATGAAGGACGCCCTGAAGGCCCGGGCGACGGTGGGCGAGGTGTGCAACGCGCTGCGGGACGTCTGGGGGAACTACGTGCCCTCCGACGCCTTCTGAGCTGGGCAATTCGTCCGTACGGGTGATCGGGGGCGGAAGTCGCACGTCCCCGGCTACTCTCGTGGAGGGTGGGCCCCGAAAAGGAGGACGCCGTGGCTGTACTGCAACACGAGCTGACGTTGGGCGAGGCCGCCGACCTGCTCTCCCGTGCACTGCCTGGGCACCGCGTGGAGATTCTCCAGGGGAGGCTCACTGTGACACCGCCGCCGGACGGCTCGCATGCGCTGTCGTTGACCAAGCTGGGGAGGGTCTTCGACCGGGCAGGCATTGTCGAAGCGGGGTGCGACTATGTCCAGGGCGTCGGCCTCTGGCTCCCCACGCTGCCCGAGGATTTCGCGATCCCCGACCTCTCCGTCGTCGACGAGGACTTCCGAGACGCCCACGTCACGAAGAACCACTACGCACCGAACGTCTTCCGTCTGGTCGTCGAAGTGACGTCGTCCAACTGGTCCGACGACCTGGGCCCCAAGGTCGAGTGCTACGCCCAGGCCGGCATCCCCGCCTACCTCGTCGCCGACCGCAAGCACGACGAGGTGCTGCTCTACACCGACCCGGCCGACGGCAAGTACTCCGGTCCGCAGCGCTTCAAGCGAGGCCAGAGCGTGCCTCTGCCGGAGACCATCGGTGTCCGTGTCGAGCTCTCGGTGGACACGCTCCTCGACGGCTGACCGTCCGCCTCTTCGCCCTCCGGAAGCCCGGAACCAGAGTGTCGTACCCCTGTGCGACACTCCTTTCCATGTTCGGCGTCATCGATCTCCCCACCTACCTGGCGGGCCTCGTCCTCATCGTCCTGCTCCCCGGGCCCAACTCGCTCTACGTGCTGTCCGTGGCCGCCCGGCGAGGCGTCCGTGCCGGGTACACGGCCGCCGCGGGCGTGTGGTGCGGGGACACCGTGCTGATGACTCTGTCGGCCGCCGGGGTCGCCTCGCTGCTCAAGGCGAACGCCGTGCTGTTCGGGATCGTGAAGTACGCCGGCGCCGGGTATCTGACGTGGCTGGCGATCGGGATGCTGCGGGCGGCCTGGGGGATGTGGCGCACCCGGCACGAGCGGGCCGTCGAGCAGGCCCCGGCGCCCGCCGGGGCCACCGAGGAGCGGCCGTACCGCCGCGCCCTGGTGATCAGCCTCTTCAATCCCAAGGCGATCCTGTTCTTCGTCGCCTTCTTCGTGCAGTTCGTCGACCCGGGCTATGCCTACCCGGCCCTGTCCTTCGTGGTGCTCGGCGCCTTCGCCCAGCTGGCCAGCTTCCTCTACCTCACCGCGCTGATATTCGGCGGCACCAGGCTGGCCGCCGCCTTCCGCCGCCGCAAGCGCCTGTCGGCGTGGGCGACGTCGGCGGCGGGCGCGCTGTTCCTGGGCTTCGCGGTGAAGTTGTCGCTGGCCAGCGCGTAGCCTCTGGCGCGGGTCGGGCCGGCTGAGGTCCGCGAGTCCGGCGGCCGCCGCCGAGTCGCCGGTCTCCCGGTGTCCGTCAGCGCGCCGCCGTGCCGCGCCCGCCGCGGGCGCTGCGCAGCGCGCGAGTGAGGACCGGCGGCAGCAGATCCACGGCTATCCGGCGGGTGCGGCTGCGCGGCCGGGCCGGGCGCGGCCGCGGGACGGCCGTCGGAGCCGGGGGCGCGGACTGCTGCCGTACGGGGGGCTCGGCCGGGGCGGGCTCCGGGTCGTCCTCCGCGTACCGCGACAGCGGGAAGGGCGGGGCCTGCATGCCCCTCTTGGACTTCAGGCGGACGATGCGGTGCCCGGCCGCCTGCTGCTCGCTCACGTCGCAGTCCTCCCGCCCGTGCGCCATCGCCAGCAGTTCCTCCTGGAGGGGCTCGGGATCGTCCCAGGTGCCGTACAGCTTCTGCGTGCTCAGGCAGATCGGGCGCAGGCCTCTGCTGAGCACGGCCTCCCAGGCGGCGATGGAGACGCCGGGCGTGTGCTCGGACCGGAAGTCGTCCAGGACGACGATCCCGCCGGGCAGCAGGGCGTCGCGGGCCGCGCCGATGTCGGCGTACACGTGCTCGTACAGGTGCGAGGCGTCGATGTGCACGAACCGGCAGGAACGGGGCGCCACTTCGGCCGGTACCAGGGAGCTGGGGCCCTGCAGGACACGGGGCAGCCCGTCGTGGAAGGCGAGGTAGTTCTGCTCGAACGCCCGCCGGGTGAGCGTCGCGTACGACTTGGACGTCTCGGCCTGGTTGGCGTCGTCGGGTGCGTCGCCCTCGAAGAGGTCGCACACGGTGTAGCCGTCGTCCGGCCGCCTGTGACGGCCGAGGAATATCGCGCTCTTGCCGAGGTACACACCGACCTCCAGCAGGTCGCCGGGCTGCCCCGCGGACTCCTGGCGGTCCAGGAACCATTCGAAGAGCACCTGGTCGAGGACGGGGAACCAGCCGGGTACGTCGTCGAGCCGGCGGGGCGATCGGGTGGTGCCTGGTGCGACGGTCATGTGGAACCTGCACTCCCTGGAACGGACGAACGGGTGCGGACTGTTCGGTGCCTGCCCGGTGCCACGCCTTTGAGTGGACGGAGAGGTGAACGGCAGGCCAACTGCGGCTAGAGGCGAGGGCGCGGCCGGGCCAGCGCCGTACGCAGCATCGGCGTCAGCCGCTGCTCCACGTACCGGTTGAGCAGCCAGGCCAGCAGCAGCATGACGGTGACCGTCAGCAGGAAGGTGCCGTACGAGGGGATGCCCAGGCCCCGGTGCAGGGCGTGGATGACGACCCAGCCCAGGTGTTCGTGCACCAGGTAGAACGGGTATGTCAGTGCGCCCGCCACGGTGAGCCAGCGCCAGTTCGCCCAGCTGAGCCAGCCCAGGGCGATGGCGGCGACGGCAAGGAAGCCGAGGGTGACGACGAGCATGATGCCGGAGGCGCTGCGGTGGGAGAACGCGTGCACGGTGGGCGCGTGCCAGAGCTGCTGGACCGCGTAGTGCTGGCCGATCAGCCAGCTGACGGCCACGATGCCCCAGGCGTGGATGTCACGCCGGTCGCGGTGGACGAGGTACAGGCCGACGCCGCCGATGAAGAACGGCGCGTACTCGGGCATCAGGACGATGTCGAGCAGTGGCTGCTTCGCGCCCTGCGCGATCGCGTACGCCAGCGTCCAGCCCGCGCAGAACAGGATCACCCGTCGGCGGTTCGCGCCGGGCAGCACGATGCACAGGGCGAACAGGGCGTAGAAGCGGATCTCCGCCCACAGGGTCCAGCACACGCCCAGCACCCGGTCCACGCCGAGCGGCATCTGCAGCATGGTCAGGTTCACCAGTGCGTCGGACGGCGAGACCGTCTTGTACGCGACCATCGGCAGCGCGAACACCCCGGTCACCAGGACGATCGCCACCCAGTAGGCGGGCAGCAGCCGGGAGGCGCGGGAGGCGAAGAACGAGCGCAGCGGCCGGCCCCAGCCGCTCATGCAGATGACGAAGCCGCTGATCACGAAGAAGACCTGCACGCCGAGGCAGCCGTAGGCGAAGTACTGGTGCAGCGCGGGGAACAGGTGGCGCGGTGAGCTGCCCCAGGCCTTTGCGACGTCGCCGTCCCGGCCGCCGTAGTGGTAGGCCGCCACCATCAGCGCGGCCACCAGGCGCAGCCCGTCCAGGGCGCGCAGCCGGGTCTCCCGGGGCCTGGCCGGCGGGGCCGGGCGGGGCGTCTCGACGGGGGGCAGGACGGTGCGGACCGCGGTGCCCGTCGAGGTCCCCCGGGTGTCCTCGGGCGTGTCGATCACAGGCTTCCCCTCATTGGGACTCGGACGGTGCACAGCACCCTAGAACGGCTGTCTGACCGGGAGTTGGCGGCGGAGTGTTCTTTCCATGGGCCGTCCGCAGGAGTTCACCCGTGGGTCGCTTCCCCGTTCCGGGCCCGTGACGTCGGGGCGTACGGCACCCTGTTCGACGACACCCCCTAGCGGCCCACCGCACGCCCCAGCGAGCGTGCACGGCGGGCCACCCGCCGGACGGTCGCGTTGCGCGGGATGAAGGCCAGCTGCGCGGGGACGCCGCCGGGCAGGGCGAGCGAGGTGAGGCGGCGGCGCTTGAAGTAGCGCCGGGTGTGCGGGTTCAGCTGCCGGGCGAGGTACTGCTCCGCGGCCCTCCGCAGGTCGGGGTAGATCTTCGGCTGCATCGCGAAGGACACGGTGCGGACCAGCTCGGTGAGCGCCTCGACGGCCATGCCCTGCCGCTGCTCGCCGACCGCCGTCTGCTCGCTCAGTTCGGGCAGCAGCGCGTCCACGATCGTCACCGGCACCCGGTTGCTGTTCTCGTATGGCGTCAGCCGCTCCAGGAGCGTGCCGGTACCGGTACGGGCGACCGGCAGCCCGTACAGCGCCGAGGCGGTGAACAGGGCGGTGGAGAAGCATCCGACCACCAGCGCGGGACGCATCCGCTGGTAGAGGACCTCGGCGAGGACAGGGGTGTCGAGCACCGTGAGGGCGGCGCCGAGCTTCTCGGCCTCCTTCTCCAGGGCGCGCGACCAGCGGGCCGGGGCCGAGGGGTGCGGCTTGAACACCACCTGGGTGTGCCCGAGTCGCACCGCCCCCCGCAGCATCCGTACATGCAGCTCTTCCTCCTCCTGCGGGGTGAGGATGTCGAGCGCGGAGAGGTACTGGCCGAGCAGCAGGGCCGGTTCGCCGCCGACCCCGGGCAGTTCGTCGCCGGTGTCGGCGAGTTCGGCCAGCACCTTCAGGAAGGCGTCCGTCGGCACGATCTCCGGCTCGACACCGAACTCGGTGAGCAGGACGGGCTTCAGACCCGGCACCAGGTCCAGGTGCAGCAGCCGGTCGACGCGCGTGCCGACCAGGGGGTCGATCTTGTTGCGGGTGGGGCCGTAGCTCATCAGACCGTCGGCGTAGACGGTGACCGGTGCGCCGGTGAAGAGCTGGCAGAAGCCGAGCGCCGGGTTGACCTGGATCGACTCCACGACCAGTTCCACGTCGTCGTCGCCGAGGTTCCACAGCAGTCTGAGGTGCCGTTCCCACAGCGGGACGTCGTCCAGGCGCGGAGCCCAGCCGCCCGGGTGGAAGGGGGAGATGGTCTCGTTCCACGACAGCACGTCGTCGAACCGCTCCCGCAGCCGCTCGAAGCCCGGCATCTCGGCCGGGCCGGGTGTGGTCTCCGGGGTCGCCGCGTTGTTGCAGACGAGCAGGATCCGGCGGTCGGCTGGGCCGAAGCAGTCGGAGTCGAGGGCGGCGGCGAGCGTGGCGGTGCCGTACAGCGTCGACGCCAGGAAGATCTGCGTGGTCACGCGGCGACCCCCGTGGCGGCCGGGCGGCGGCGCAGCCTGCGCAGCCGGGTGGCGCGCTGGATGTCCATCGAGTCGAGCGCCTCGTCGAGAATGTCCTGGGGCATGCGCCGCAGGGCACCCGCGCTGAGCGACTTCAGTTTCCGTGCCACCGCCGGTTCGAACCTTTCGATGGAACCCAGATGATGGGAAATGATCGCGCAATACGTCCGGACGGCCTTGGGGAGGAGTTCGTCCGCGTCTTGATCTTGGGCCGTTTCCTGGATGACCTGGTCGAACGCGCGAATGAAATCAAGTTGGCGCACATCGCCGATCTGGGTGAGTGAGGAGGCGACGCCCCGCCGGTAGTGGACGCCGAGCAGGCCCACCGCGGCGAAGGAATCCGCCTCCCGGTGCAGTTTCCAGATCCACGGCCGGTCCTCGGCCGTGCGCAGTCCGTCGGTGAAGTGCAGCAGTCCCCGGTCGACCAGCCGGCGGTGGTAGATCCCCGCCCAGGCATAGGCGTAGTCGACCGAGGTGGAGCGGTCGGCGGGCAGGATCGCCTCGCGCGGGTTCATCACCACCCCTCGTCGGCCGTGCGGGACGCGGTGTATCGCGCGGGCCCGCCCGGTGCACTGCACATGGTCGGTGCGGACGAAGTCGCAGCCCAACTCCTCGATTGCGCCGAGCAGTTGGTGGTAGTGGCCGGGGGCGAGCCAGTCGTCCCCGTCCAGGAACGTCAGGTACTCGCCGCGCGCCTTGTCGATGCCGGTGTTGCGTGCGGTCGCCAGTCCTCCGTTCTTTTCGTGTCTGACATGCACCGCACCCGGCAGCTCGCGCTCGGCGCGCGCGAGGATGTCCGGGGTCTCGTCGCGCGAGCAGTCGTCGACGAGAATGAATTCGAAGTCCTCACGCGCGTTCGCACGCAGGCTCTTCAAGGTGTCGGGCGCGTATTGCTGCACGTTGTAGAACGGCACGATGACGGAGAGCTTGACCACGGGGATGACGTTAAGGGTCGGCCCCGGCCTGCGTCTTTACTGTCAGTTTGAGCCTGGGTGAACGAAGCGTGGCGATGCCGTGAACCCGATTGTTTATTCAGCTGATCAAGGCCCGATTCGCCATTCGGCGATGTGCTGTTAACCGTTTGTTGCATTCAGGTTGGGCCGAACCTTGGAATGCCTTCCTACGGTCTTCGGCGTGCCAGCAAGTGCAATGAAGGCCCTGCGAGTTGCCGTTCTCGCGGATTCCGACACCCGGTGGAAATGGGGCGCGCTGACCGCGACCCGCATGGTTTCCGCTGAAAAGGGTGAATCGGACATCCGTCTTGACGGCTACCTCCTGCGCGGCCGTGCCACTCCCACCGCCCGCCAGCTGAAGGAGGTCGGCGTCCGCGCGGACTCGCTCCGCGAGGTCACCGCCGTCCAGTTCCTGCACGCCATGGACGCCACGGACGCCATGGACGGAGACGCCACCGGCGAGGAGCCGTACGACGTCCTCGTGCTCGCCCTGGTCGGCGGCGGCGTCCAGGCGATACTGCACGGGCTGAAGCGGGTGTGGCAGGGCCGCAGCAGGCGCCCCGTCGTCGTCACCGGCTACGTCGGCGTCGTCTACGAGAAGCTCGCCGACGGACTGCTGCTGCGGCACGGCGCGGACCTCGTACTCGCCAACTCCCGCCAGGACGCCGAGCGTTTCCGCGCGGTGTACGAAGGAGTGGGCGCCGACGCCTCCGCGGTCACGGAGGTGGCGCTGCCGTTCCTCGGCGGCGCGCCCTACACCGGTGAACACGCCCCCTTCACCGTGGTGTTCGCCGCGCAGCCCTCGGTCCCGGCAAGCCGCACGGATCGCATCTACCTCCTCGACCGGCTGGTCCGGCACGCCCGCCTGCACCCGCGCCGCGAGGTGCTGCTCAAGCTGCGCTCCAAGCCCGGCGAGCACACCACGCACATCGAGGAACTGCCCTACCAGAAGCTGGCGCAGAAGACCGACCTGCCCCCCAACTTCCGCCTGGTGTACGGACACATGGGCGAGGTGCTGGACCGCACCGACCTGCTGGTGACGGTCAGCTCCACCGCCGCCCTGGAGGCCCTGCACCGCCGTATCCCCACCGTCGTCCTCACCGACCTCGGCGTACGCGAGGTGCTCGGCAACCACCACTTCGTCGGGTCCGGCTGCCTGGCCTCCTGGGACCAGCTGGACGCCGGACACCGTCCGGCGCCCGACGAGGAGTGGGTGTCCCGGCAGGGCGTCGCCGCCGACGGCTCGTACGCCACGGCCTTCGACGCGGCCCGCGCGCGCATCGCCGAGCTGCTGGACCGGCCCGAAGGCCTGCCGCCCCTGGCGCCCTACTACACGGCGGCGACCGCCCCCGGCTACCTGCCGGGCATCCTCGCCCGCCATCACCTCGGCCCGGACGGCACCCCGCTGCCGGGCGCACCGGCCGCCGACAAGGAGCCGGGCCCCTTCCGGCAGATCGTCCGCCGCGCGGCCCGCGGGGCCTACCGCCACGGCGTGCAGCGCGTGGCGCCCGTGATCCGACGGATGGGGGAGCTGTGAGCGACCGGATCCCACGTCAAGGAGTGGAGCCCATGTCCAACCCGGAAGCGGACCGCGGTGCCCCGATGCGCCGTGTGCTCGCGGTGATCCCCGCGCGGGGCGGCTCCAAGGGCGTGCCCGCGAAGAACCTCGCCCCGGTCGGCGGCATCCCGCTGGTGGCCCGCGCCGTGCGCGAGTGCCGCGCGTCCCGGCTGGTGACCGACGTCGTCGTCTCCACCGACGACCAGGCCATCGCCGCCGCCGCCCGGCAGGCCGGCGCCGAGGTCGTGCTGCGGCCCGCCGCCATCGCCGGCGACACCGCCACCTCCGAGGCCGCCGTCCTGCACGCCGTGGACGCCCACGAGGCGCTGCACGGCGCCCCGGTCGACGTCGTGCTGCTCGTGCAGTGCACCAGCCCGTTCCTGGTCCGCGAGGACGTCGACGGGGTGGCGGCGGCCGTCGTCGAGAACGGCGCCGACACCGCGGTGACCGTGGCCCCCTTCCACGGCTTCGTCTGGCGCGACGCGGCCGACGACCCGGCGGTCACCGGTACGCAGTCCACGGCCGCCGTCGGCGGCGCGGTGACCCTCGCCAACTCGACCGTCACCGAGGGCGGTTACGGCGTCAACCACGACAAGTCCTTCCGCCCGCGGCGCCAGGACCGTCCCCAGGACCTGCTGGAGACGGGTGCCGCGTACGCGATGGAGGCCAAGGGCTTCCGCGAGCACCGCCACCGGTTCTTCGGGCACACCGAACTGGTCCGCACCGACCCGGCCCGGGTGCTGGAGATCGACGATCCGCACGACCTGGCCCGCGCCCGCGCCCTGGCTCCCCTCTTCGACGCGGACCGGCCCGGCGCCCTCCCGGCCGCCGACGACATCGACGCGGTCGTACTCGACTTCGACGGCACCCAGACCGACGACCGGGTGCTGATCGACTCCGACGGCCGGGAGTTCGTCTCCGTGCACCGCGGGGACGGCCTCGGTATCGCGGCCCTGCGCAGGAGCGGCCTGAAGATGCTGATCCTGTCCACGGAACAGAACCCGGTCGTCGCCGCCCGGGCCCGGAAGCTGAGGCTCCCGGTGCTGCACGGCATCGACCGCAAGGACCTCGCGCTGAAGCAGTGGTGCGAGGAACAGGGCATCGCGCCGGAGCGCGTGCTCTACGTCGGCAACGACGTCAATGACCTCCCGTGCTTCGCCCTCGTCGGCTGGCCCGTGGCGGTCGCGAGCGCCCACGACGTCGTGCGCGGCGCCGCACGCGCGGTCACCACCGTCCCCGGTGGCGACGGCGCCATCCGAGAGATCGCCAGCTGGATCCTCGGCCCCTCTCTCGAGTCCCCCACCAAGTAAGGACATCTGCTGATGAGCACCAACTCCCGCACCCGTACCTTCGGTTCGCGCGAGGCCGGCCCCGGCCACCCCGTCTACATCTGCGGCGAGATCGGCATCAACCACAACGGCGAGCTGGAGAACGCCTTCAAGCTCATCGACGTGGCCGCCGAGGCCGGCTGCGACGCCGTGAAGTTCCAGAAGCGCACGCCGGAGATCTGCACCCCGCGCGACCAGTGGGGCATCGAGCGCGACACCCCCTGGGGCCGGATGACCTACATCGACTACCGCCACCGGGTGGAGTTCGGCGAGGACGAGTACCGCCAGATCGACGCGTACTGCAAGGAGAAGGGCATCGACTGGTTCGCGTCCCCGTGGGACACCGAGGCGGTCGCCTTCCTGGAGAAGTTCGACGTCCCGGCGCACAAGGTCGCCTCCGCCTCCCTCACGGACGACGAGCTGCTGCGCGCCCTGCGCGCCACCGGCCGCACGATCATCCTCTCCACCGGCATGTCGACCTCGAAGCAGATCCGCCACGCGGTCGAGGTCCTCGGCAGCGAGAACATCCTGCTCTGCCACGCCACGTCGACCTACCCGGCGAAGGCCGAGGAGCTCAACCTGCGCGTGATCAACACGCTGGAGAAGGAGTACCCGAACGTTCCGATCGGCTACTCCGGCCACGAGACCGGCCTGCAGACCACCCTCGCCGCGGTCGCGCTCGGGGCGACCTTCGTCGAGCGCCACATCACCCTGGACCGCGCGATGTGGGGTTCGGACCAGGCCGCCTCCGTCGAGCCGCAGGGCCTGCAGCGCCTGGTCCGCGACATCCGCACCATCGAGGCCTCGCTCGGCGACGGCGTGAAGAAGGTCTACGACTCCGAGCTCGGCCCGATGAAGAAGCTGCGCCGTGTCGTCGGCGTCGTCGCCGAGGCGGAGATCGCCGCGGCGGCGGGCGAGCCGGTCGCGGTGTGAGACCGGGCCTCCCCCACCCCTTACGACGGGACGGTCGTACGTCGATGAGCCCCCGCGCCGGGTCCGCCGGTTCCTCCCACGGCTCCCGCACCCTCGCCTTCGTCGAGAGCCCGGTACAGCTGCTCAACGTGCTGGAGTGGGCGCATGTCCACGCCCTGGAGGCGGACCGCGAGGTGTGCGGCACGGGGCTGGTCCCGGCCCAGACGCGGCGCACCGTGCATCCCGCTCCGCCACCGGCGGCAGCGGGGGCCGGTGCCCAGAGCGGCGCGGGGGATCTCGCGAGGGCCGGCGCGGAGCCCGGCGCGGGGAATCCCGCGGGGCCCGGCGCGGGGACACTCGCGGTCGGCGGCCTGCGGGCAGCAGGTGGCGGCACGGGGCTCACGCTCGTCGTCCTGGCCCCGACCGACCCGATGACCCGCGGCCAGCTGCGGCGGATGGCCGAGCTGGCCCGCGACGAGGGGCACAAGGTGCGCTGGGAGGAGGCGCGGGGCGGGCCGGCCGCACCGTTCCAGACGATCGGCGGCCTGACCTCTCTGCTGCGCCGGGCGGACCGGGTGGTGATGGGGGACCCGTTCTCGCGTTACGTGCAGCTGCTGCTGACCATCACCCGGGCCGGGGACCTGGTCGTGGTGGACGACGGTACGGCGACGATGGAGTTCGTCGCCCAGCTGGCCCGCGGTGAACGCCTCGTGCGCTGGCACCGCAAGGGCGGCCGCCGCGGCCCGAGAGACCTCCTCTTCGCCCCCGTGTCGGCCTCCGCCCGCCGCCGCCTCACACCGCGGGCGGGCCGTCGCGTGCAGGTGTTCTCCTCGATGCCGATCGAGGAGACCCCGGACGGTGTGACGGTCACCGCGAACGACTTCGCCTGGACCCGGTCCCGTTTCGGTCCGCCCCGTATCACCGGTGGCGCGGACATGGTGGGGACGTCCCTGGTCGAGACGGGCGTGGTGGACGGCGAACGCTACCTGGACGCCGTACGCAGCCTCGCCGGGGCGCACGGTGTGAAGCGCTACTTCGCGCACCGCCGCGAGAGCGCCGAGAAGCTGCACCGGCTGGCGGGGGAGACGGGCCTTCAGATCGTCCGGCCGGATCTGCCGCTGGAGCTCATCGCCCGGCGCGGACCGATCGGACGCACGATCCTGAGCTTCCCCTCCACGGTCGTCCACACCCTCCCCCTGGCGCTGGTCGGCACCGAGGTCAAGGTCGCCGTCTGCGACATCGACCCGACGTGGCTGACGGAACACGCGTCCCCGCGGGCGCAGGGCTTCCTGTCCGGTGTGACGGGAACGGCGCGCGACGTGCACCGCCTGGCGGCGGTGAGCGCGGTGTAAGGGCCGTGACAACGGCCCGCCGCCCGCCCCGGACAGAGGGGCAACAGGTGAAGACGAGGAGAAGAGAGGGTCTGCCTATGGTGGCAGGTTAGGCATCGGTCATCGGCCCAACCGCTTTCCGTGGTGGGCCATTTGGTGTCCGCTGCCGCTTCCTGTGAGAAGAAAGGGCTGCACCCATGGCAGACGCCAAGGTTCTGGAAGCCCAGAAGTGGGTCAACGCCACCTACGGCAGCGTCAACGGCTACGTCCGCTGCCCCGAGGACGGCAAGACCGGCTGGGCCACCATGTACTCCCTCGTGATGGGTCTTCAGCACGAACTCGGCATCGATCCCGTGGCCGCCTCCTTCGGCCCCACCACGCTGTCCAAGTTCGCCGCACTCGGCGACATCGGCTTCGGCTGGGACAAGAACCGCAACATCGTCGCGATCCTCGAGCACGGCCTGTTCTGCAAGGGTTACTGGGCCGTCGAGCCCGACAGTTACGGCTGGTACACCGGCGTGACCCGCGAGGCCGTCAAGAGTCTCCGCTCCAACATGGGCATCCCCGAGGGCGACGGCACCGTCAACGCAAAGATCGCCAAGAGCATCCTCAACATGGACGCCTACGTGGTGGTCGCCGGCGGCACCGACAAGATCCGCGGCATCCAGCAGTGGCTGAACGGCCGCTACTGGCAGAAGGACGCCTACAGCATCGGCCCCTGCGACGGGATCTACTCCCGTGACGTGCAGAAGGCCCTCGTGATCGCCCTCCAGTACGAACTGGGTCTCACCCCCACCGGCAACTTCGGCCCCGGCACCCAGGCGGGCCTGAGAGCCCACCCCCTCAGAGAGGGGGACTCGGGGATCTTCGTCCAGCTCTTCACGGCCGCCTGCGTCTTCAACGAGCCGGTCATCCTGCACGGCCTGGACGATCAGGAGGTCCGCACCACCTTCAAGGACACCTACGACTCCAAGACCACCGAGTACGTCAAGGTCTTCCAGGAGTTCTCCCAGCTGCTGCCCGCGTCCGGCGCCGGCGACTACCCGACCTGGTGCCAGCTCCTGGTCTCCATGGGCGACCCGGACCGCGAGGCCCACGGCTGCGACACCCGCTTCGAGATCACCGCCTCGCGCGCCAAGTGGCTCTACGACAACGGCTTCCGCGTGGTCGGCCGCTACCTGTACGACCCGCCGGGCTCCACCCTCGACAAGGAGATCAAGCCCGGCGAACTCAGGACCATCTTCGACGCCGGGCTGCGCGTCTTCCCCATCTATCAGGACAACGCCCGCCAACTGGCGGACTTCACCTACACCGCCGGGTACCAGCAGGCCCTCAACGCCCACAAACTCGCCTCCGACTACGGCTTCAACCGGGGCACCACCATCTACTTCGCCTGCGACTACGACGCCACGCAGGAGGAGATCGACGGCTACCCGCAGGGCGTCATCACCTACTTCAACGGCGTGGCGGCGGGCCTGGCGAGCCAGGGCAAGAAGTACTTCCACGGCGTCTACGGCTCCCGCAACGTCTGCACCAACGTCACCAGCAAGACGCTGGCCCGGTACTCCTTCGTCTCCGGCATGTCCTGGGGCTTCTCCGGCAACCTCGGCTTCCCGCTGCCGGACAACTGGTCCCTCAACCAGATCAAGGAGTTCAGCGTCACCAACGGAAGCGACCGCTTCGACCTCGACCGGGACGTCTGGCGCAACGGCGGTGATCCGGGTGCCCGTTCCGTCAACGACACCGGGGGCCCCGCCGACGGTTTCATCGCCTACGTCGAGAAGCTCTACGGCATGGCGGTCGCCTACGGCGGCGGGAAGAACCCCAGCCAGCTGGTCATGGAGTACATCCGCCACGAGAAGTACCAGGGCATGGCCTGGTGGTGGCTGGCCGGAAGCTACGACTCCGGCTTTGTCGACTACTGCAACAGCCGCGGCATGTCGGTGACGGCGACCTTCAAGGACCCGATCTCCGGCTACGACCTCGACGCCACCCACCTCATGGCCACCGCCAACGGCTTCCTGGTCAACTCCGACCCCAGCGACAAGAAGTCCGCCACCGGTGGTGACATCGCGGGCTGGGGCGGCGACATCATGACCTTCTACTCCGACTGGCGTAACTCCGAGGCGCAGTACGCCTCCGGTCACGCCTTCTGCGACGCCAAGCTCGCCAAGCCCAACACGGTGTCCAGCTTCGGCTTCACCGACATGGTCGAGGACGCCGACGGATACCTGCTGGGCAAGGCCGTCGCCGGCGGTCAGAACGTCGTCGACTGGGTCAAGGCCCAGTACAACGGCGGCGGGGGTCTGCACCGCTTCCGCGACAACTTCGACCGCCGCTGGCAGACCGCCGGGAACTGCAAACAGTCCTGCTGGAACATCCTCACGGCCGCGGACGACGTGACCATCGACCTGGCACGCAAGAAGCTCATCATGGCGTCCGGGGCTATGCTTCCGTCCCTGCTGATCAACCTGCCCGGCGGCAGCGACAAGCTCGACTCGTTCTGCCTCGGCTTCAGCGACCGCATGCTCGCCCTCCTGGGCCTGGAGAACTCCCTGGCCCCCGCCTACCGGAAGAACCTCCAGAACTACCTCAGGGCCGCCCGGCAGCGGGCAGCCGCACGAGCCGACCGCTAAGACCCGAACCGCAGCATGGACGTCATCGCGAACTCCCTTTGCCTCGCCGTGCCCACCCTTCCCGTGCTGTGGCTGTGGGGCCGGCCCCTGTTCAACGGCCGGTGGAAGACCCCCGGCTGGTTCACGGGGACAGCCGTGCTCTGCACGCTGGCCACCGTGGTCACCTGGCTCGTCGGTGCCTTCGCGGGGTCCTCCCTGGACGCCGAGGAGGCCTGCCACCGGGCCGGTGCCCACTACGACAGCGCCTACCGGGCCGCCCACTGGCAAGAGCCCTCGCGATGGTTCCCGCTGCACGACAAGTGCAACGCCGCCCACGACCTGGTCCCGCCATGGGTGAACCCGGCTCTGGTGATCCTGCCCGTGCTGGCCCTCGCCTGCCTGGGCGTGGCCGTCCGGCTGGTCGTTGCGAACAGACGAGACCAGAAGGGCACAGCGTGAACGAGCTGACCAGGCGCCATTTCGTCGGCGCCACCGCGGGCCTCGCGACAGCCGTGGCCATGGCTTCCTCCCTCGGCGCGGTACCGGCCCAGGCCGCCGACCGCTCGACGGCCTGGACCGGGCGTGACTCGGCCAACGGCTGGGAGATCCCGGGCGAGGCGAGGAACTTCCGCATCGAAGGCAGCAACCAGTCCGTGCGCCTCGCCACCGGCGATGCCGCGACGATCCTGCTGTACGTCGCACGCCGCTTCCACTACGAGATCGGCCGGCTCCGCGACGGCGACGTCCGGGGGCACCGCACCTCGCGCCGCGTCCGCGAGCGCCACGAGTCCAACTACCTGTCCGGCACCGCGATCGAGATCAGACCCCAGGCATATCCGCTCGGCGTCAGGGGCGGCTTATACCCGATGGAGCTGATCGTCGTCCGCGACATCCTGGCCGAGCTCGACGGGGCCGTGGCCTGGGGCGGCGACTTCAGGGCGCCCAAGGAGTCCCACTTCGAGATCGCTCTCGGACCGGGCCACCCCAAGGTGAAGGACGCCGCCCGGAAGATCAACGGATGGAACACCGGACCGGGCGGCCAGGGCGCCGGCGCAACGGACGCCTTCGACCCCGGCCGCCAGGCCCGCGCAAGATCCTTCGCCCACCGCAACGCCGCACTCACCGCCTAGGACCGACTGGAGATCGAACAGAGACCAGGGGCCCCGACGATGGCCTCGCACCCCTTTGCCAGGGTGTGAGGCCATGTGCTCCCTCATCGAAGGGAACCGCGGGAATGCGCACAGGAATGGCGGCCGTCGCCCTTGTCGCGGCCGGGCTGGGTCGGTGCCGCCACCCAGGCGCAGGCCTACTCCGGCTTCACCGTCGAGCAGTACGACAAGATCACCTTTGGCATGGACCGGCATGAAGCCCTCCATCCGGCTCGCCCAGTACAACAAGCTCGGCAAGCTCATGACCGAGGCGCAGGTCTTCTCGATCGTGCACAGGGACTCCTGCGTGCTCCAGCGGGAGAAATACCCCGACCTCCAGCGGGAGAAATACCCCGACTGGCCGTCCACCGTCGGCGGCACCCGGATGTACTACTGCACGCAGACCGCTTCGGGCCTCTTCCCGCCCAGCGCCAACCTCTGGTTCTCCGACGGCCTGCTCAGCACCAGGGTTCAGCACAACCTTCACCTGACGAGCTCACCTGACGAGCAGCCCCACGGACGGAAGGCGCAGATGACGAGGGGCCGCCCCGGCTCGGGTGTCGTCGGAGGCCGAATGGCGGGACCATGGTTCTTGGTCCGTCCGGCCGAATCCTCGCAGGTGGGCCCGGCGGGTCCGGGGCCGACGCGCCCCGGCGGGCCCACCGCGGGGCGTCCGACAGGTGAACGGACCGGTGTGGCTCCAGCGTGTCGTGGTATGCGTGGAGGAAAGAAGAGTGGGTCTACCCATCCCACTCGACACGTATGCGTCCGGCGGTCAGATTTTCTTCCCCTGTGGGGTTGAACTTTTGTTGATCGAGGGTCGGTTGGCCGTGCGGGCGTCCTACCCTTCAGAGGGTGAAGCAACTGATGTCCCTAGAGTCCGAGGCCGACCTGCCGGGGGACACTTTCCCCGGCGTGCTGTCCGAGGCGTTGCGCGTTGAACTCGTTGCCTTCCGACGCGACCTGCACATGCACCCGGAGCTCGGCAACCAGGAGTTCCGCACCACCGCCGCGATCAAGGAACGGCTGGAGAGGGCCGGACTGAAGCCGCGGGTGCTTCCCTCCGGGACCGGGCTCGTATGTGACATCGGCGGGGACATCGGGGATGCGTCCGACGGGGAGGGCGTACTCGCCCTGCGGGCCGACATCGACGCCCTGCCCATCCCGGACACGAAGGGCGAGTGCCCGTACCGGTCGACGGTGCCGGACCGTGCGCACGCGTGTGGTCACGACGTCCACACGACTGTCGTGCTGGGTGCGGGCCTCGTCCTTGCCGACCTGCACCGGCAGGGGCTGCTGCCCCGGCCCGTACGGCTGATCTTCCAGCCCGCCGAGGAAGTGCTGCCCGGCGGTGCCGCCGGTGCCATCGCGAGCGGGGTGCTGAAGGGGGTCACGCGGATCGTCGCCGTGCACTGCGACCCCCGGGTGGATGCCGGGAAGGTCGGACTGCGGCACGGACCGATCACCTCCGCCTGTGACCGGCTGGAGGTCTCGCTCGCCGGGCCCGGCGGGCACACCGCCCGGCCGCACCTCACCACGGATCTCGTCACCGCCGCCGCCCGGGTCGTCGTCGACGTGCCCGCGCTCGTCGGCCGACGGGTCGACACCCGGGCCGGCCTCGCCGTGACCTGGGGGCGGATCGAGTCCGGGCACGCCCCGAACGTCATCCCGCAGAGTGCCGAGCTCGCCGGGACCGTACGTTGCCTCGACATCAACGTCTGGCGGCAGGCGCCCGACATGGTGGTCGCCGCGATCGACGAGGTGGCGAACCTGCACAAGGCCAAGTCGGAGATCACCTACGTGCGCGGGGTGCCGCCGGTCGTCAACGACCCGGTGGTCACCGACCTGCTGCGGGACGCGATGGTGGCGCGGCGGGGCGCGGAGTCGGTGGAGAGCACCGAGCAGAGCCTCGGCGGCGAGGACTTCTCCTGGTACCTGGAGCGGGTGCCCGGTGCCATGGCCCGGCTCGGGGTGCGGACGCCGGGCGAGCGGACCGTGCGCGACCTGCACCAGGGGGACTTCGACGCCGACGAGTCCGCGATCAAGGTGGGCGTCGAGCTGTTCACGGCCGCCGCGCTGCTGCATCCGGCACGCTGACCCCTCCCGTCGGGCACGCCCGCCTTCCGAGTCCGGCACGCCGTTCTGTCGCAGGGTTCCGTCGCAGGCGCCACCGTGCCGCCGTAGAGTCGGAAGGCACCGGGAAAGGGGCGTCCCGATCGGCGCCTCTTCGTCCGCCCGTGTCACTCGTGCGCAGTCGGTGACACGTAAACGTGACCCGCTGTCGGCACGGTTCGATAACGGCTGGGAGAAACCCTGTTCCCCCGTACTTCTACGCGCGTTACGGTGCGCCGAAAATCGCCACCAGGCGGCACATGGGGAAGCGGGCCGGCGACGGTGCCGTGGGGATGAAGGGGTGCTTGCTGTGCGTCTGAACTCTCGGAGGACCAGGTTCTCCCAAGCCGCGGTGACCGTAGCGGTCATCGCGCTCGCCGCCGCCGGGTGCGGCAAGTCCAGCAGTGAGTCGTCCGGCGGCTCCTCCGAGTCCGGCAAGTACTCGGGCAAGGGCATCGGTCTCGCGTACGACATCGGCGGCAAGGGCGACCAGTCCTTCAACGACGCCGCCTTCTCCGGTTTCCAGAAGGCCGAGAAGGAGTTCAAGATCAGCGGCCGCGACGTCGAGCCGAACGACAACGAGTCCAGCGCCGACAAGGTGCAGCGCCTGGAGCAGCTGGCCAAGGCCGGCTACAACCCGGTCATCGGCGTCGGCTTCGTGTACGCCCCGGCCGTCAAGGAGGTCGCGGCCAAGTACCCGAAGATCACCTTCGGCATCATCGACGACAACACGGTGAAGGCGAGCAACGTCGCCGACCTCGTCTTCCACGAGGAGCAGTCGTCGTACCTGGCCGGTGTCGCGGCGGCCAAGGCGACCAAGAAGAACCACATCGGCTTCATCGGCGGTGTGGACATCCCGCTGATCCACAAGTTCGAGGCGGGCTTCAAGCAGGGCGCCCAGTCGGTCAACCCGAAGATCAGGATCGAGTCGCAGTACCTGACCCAGACGCCGCAGGAGGGCGGCTTCTCCAGCCCGGACAAGGGCAAGGACGCGGCGAACGGCCAGATCGAGGCGGGCGCGGACGTGATCTACCACGCCGCCGGTCTGTCCGGTCAGGGCGTCATCCAGGCCGCGGCCGAGCACAAGGTCTGGGCCATCGGCGTGGACTCCGACCAGTACCAGCAGAGCGCCCTGGCCAAGTACAAGGACTACATCCTCGGCTCGGCCCTGAAGAACGTCGGCGGCGCGGTCTACGACCTGAGCAAGTCCGTCGTCGAGGGCAAGCCGCTGACCGGCGAGGTGCGCGGCGACCTGAAGTCGGGTGGCGTCGGCTTCGCCGACTCCAACCCGAAGTACCAGGCGATGAAGGACGTCGTCGCCGCCGTCGACAAGGCCAAGCAGGACATCATCGACGGCAAGGTCACCGTCAAGACCCAGTGACGGCCGCCTGACGCCCGGATCCGCGGCCCCGGGCGCCCCCCACGTGCCCCGTTGCGACCGTACGCCCCTTGCCATCCGCAAGGGGCGTACTGCTGTCCGTGAGGGCGGACCGTGAGTGTGGCCACAGCTCGATAACGGACCGGACAGAAGGGGTTTTCCGTCTGGTCTACGCGCGTTACGCTGCCGCGGAACCAGCGCCTGGTATGGGCGCTTGCACAAAGGAGTCACGTTCCATGCGCCGGGTGTCCCGTATCGCGATTGCAGGCGTTGCAACCGCAGCCCTTGCTGTCACCGTATCCGCCTGTGGTAGTTCGTCCACTTCGTCTTCGGCCGCCGGTGGCAGCGGCAAGTCCAAAGGCATAGGTCTCGCGTACGACATCGGCGGCAAGGGCGACCAGTCCTTCAACGACGCCGCGTACGCCGGTTTCCAGAAGGCCGAGAAGGACTTCGGCGTCAGCGGCCGTGACGTCGAGCCGCAGGACGGCGAGACGGACGCCGACAAAGTGCAGCGCCTGGAGACGCTGGCGAAGGCGGGCTACAACCCGGTCATCGGCGTCGGCTTCGTGTACGCCCCGGCCGTCAAGGAGGTCGCCGCCAAGTTCCCGAAGGTGACCTTCGGCATCATCGACGACAACACCATCCAGGCGAAGAACGTCGCCGACCTGGTCTTCCACGAGGAGGAGTCCTCCTACCTCGCCGGTGTCGCCGCTGCCAAGACCACCAAGAAGAACCACATCGGCTTCATCGGCGGTGTGGACATCCCGCTGATCCACAAGTTCGAGGCGGGCTTCGTCCAGGGCGCCCAGTCGGTCAACCCGAAGATCAAGATCGAGAAGCAGTACCTGACCCAGACGCCGCAGGAGGGTGGCTTCGCCAGCCCCGACAAGGGCGAGAGCGCCGCCAACGGCCAGATCGACGCCGGTGCGGACGTCGTCTACCACGCGGCCGGCCTGTCCGGTCAGGGCGTCATCAAGGCCGCCGCGGCGCACAAGGTGTGGGCCATCGGCGTCGACTCCGACCAGTACGCCCAGAGCGCGCTGGCGAAGTACAAGACCTCCATCCTGACCTCGGCCCTGAAGAACGTCTCGGGTGCGGTGTACGACCTCGCCAAGTCGGTCATCAAGGACGACAAGCCGCTTCGCGGTGAGGTCCGCGGCTCCCTGGCCAACGGCGGCGTCAGCCTGGCGGACTCCAACCCGGTCTTCAAGAACAACGCCGACCTGCAGGCCGCCCTCAAGAAGGCCGAGGCAGGCATCAAGAACGGCACCATCAAGGTGAAGACCTCCTGACCGGACGGTCTCGGGCCTGCCGTAGGCCGGTCGTGACCATGGCCAAAAGAGCGCTGTAGTGGCAGCGTTACGGCCACGGAACGGGGTGCGGGAAGCACGAGCGACTCGCGCCCCGTTCGCGCGGCAGAATGCTCGGGACGGATCGAGAAGCGAACACAAGATCGATCAGGTCCGGGCACTATTTAAAGCAGGGGCGCTACGCGCGTAGAGCGGCCCCTTTCCCAAGGAGAGTGCGCCATCGACGCGTCCAGCAGCCCTCCGCTCACCGCCCAGTCGACAGTCGCGGTAGAGCTCGCGGGCATCACCAAGCGATTCCCCGGAGTCGTCGCCAACCACGACATCCACCTGACGGTCCGCAAGGGCACCGTGCACGCCCTGGTCGGCGAGAACGGGGCGGGGAAGTCGACCCTGATGAAGATCCTCTACGGCATGCAGAAGCCGGACGAGGGCACCATCGCGGTCGACGGCGAGCAGGTGAGCTTCGGCAGCCCCGCCGACGCCATCGTCCGCGGCATCGGCATGGTCCACCAGCACTTCATGCTGGCCGACAACCTGACGGTGCTGGAGAACGTGGTGCTCGGCAGCGAGAAGCTGTACGGCATCGGTGGCGGCGCCCGTAAGAAGATCAAGGAGATCTCCGACCGCTACGGCCTGAACGTCCGCCCGGACGTCCTGGTCGAGGACCTCGGCGTCGCCGAGCGCCAGCGTGTGGAGATCCTCAAGGTCCTCTACCGCGGCGCCCGGACCCTGATCCTCGACGAGCCGACCGCCGTGCTCGTCCCGCAGGAGGTCGACGCACTCTTCGACAACCTGCGCGAGCTGAAGTCCGAGGGCCTGTCCGTCATCTTCATCTCCCACAAGCTGGGCGAGGTCCTCTCGGTCGCCGACGACATCACCGTCATACGGCGGGGTACGACGGTGGGCACCGCCGTACCGTCCGAGACCACCCCGCGCCAGCTGGCCGAGATGATGGTCGGCAGCGAGCTGCCCACCCCGGAGACCGCCGAGTCCACCGTCACGGACCGGCCGGTCCTGGAGGTCAGGGGCCTGACCCTGTACGCGAGCGGCGGCGCCTCCCTCGGCGAGCTCGCCGAGCCCAGCGCCACCGGCCTGGCCACGCAGGACACCGCCGAGAGCGCCGCGGAGGTGCGCCGCGTCCTCGACGACGTCACCTTCACCATCCACGCGGGCGAGGTCATGGGCATCGCCGGTGTCGAGGGCAACGGCCAGACCGAGCTCATCGACGCGCTGATCGGCCTCAAGAAGGCCGACTCCGGCTCCGTCGCCTTCCTCGGCGAGGACATCACCCCCTGGTCCACCCGCAAGCGCCGCGAGCAGGGCGTCGGCTACATCCCCGAGGACCGCCACCGTCACGGCCTGCTGCTGGAAGCCCCGCTGTGGGAGAACCGCATCCTCGGCCATGTCACCGAACGCCCCAACGCCAAGGGCTTCTGGCTCGACCCCAAGGGCGCCCAGGAGGACACCCGCCGGATCGTCGAGCAGTACGACGTGCGCACCCCCGGTATCGACGTCACCGCCGCCTCCCTGTCCGGCGGCAACCAGCAGAAGCTGATCGTCGGCCGCGAGATGAGCCACAACCCGAAGTTCCTGATCGCCGCCCACCCGACTCGCGGTGTGGACGTCGGCGCCCAGGCGCAGATCTGGGACCAGATCCGCGAGGCCCGCCGCGAGGGCCTGGCCGTGCTGCTGATCTCCGCCGACCTGGACGAGCTGATCGGTCTGTCGGACACCCTGCGGGTGATCTACAACGGCAGGCTGGTCGCCGACGCCGACCCGGCCACCATCACCCCGGAGGAGCTGGGCTCGGCCATGACCGGTGCCGCCTCCGGCCACCTGGAACACGCAGACACCGCCGCAGAGGGCGACGACAACGCCGGTCCGGAGGACGAGGCCCGATGAAGAAGTTCGACAAGGAGCGGGTGCTCCTCGCGGTGGCCGGTCCGGTCATCGCGCTCGTCGCGGCGATCCTGCTGACCTCGGTCGTGCTGATCGCCTCGGGCAAGAGCCCGATCGAGCCGTACACGCTGATGCTGCAGCAGGCGACGTACTCCGACGTCCAGGTGCTGATCATCAACCAGGCGTCGATGTACTACATCGCCGCCCTCGCGGTGGCCGTCGGCTTCCGCATGAACCTGTTCAACATTGGTGTCGACGGGCAGTACCGGCTCGCCGCGATGATGGTCGCCGTCGTCGGCGCCAACATCGCCCTGCCGTCCTTCCTGCAGATCCCGCTGCTGCTGATCGTCGGCATGCTCACCGGCGCCTTCTGGGCCGGCATCGCGGGCATCCTGAAGGTGACCCGGGGCGTGAGCGAGGTCGTCGCCACGATCATGCTCAACGCCATCGCCACCAGCCTCATCGGCTACCTGACCCTCTCCAACGTGTGGGGCGTACAGGTCGGCAACAACATGACGACCGGCATCATGAAGCAGTCCGGCTGGTTCCCCGGCATCAACCTGGGCTCGGACGTCGGCGAGATCTACGGCCTGGTCTTCCTCGCCATCGCCATGGGCATCGTCTACTGGATCGTGCTCAACCGCACCCGGTTCGGCTTCGACCTGCGCGCCACCGGTGCCTCGGAGACCGCCGCCGCGGCCTCCGGCGTCGACGCCAAGAAGATGGTGCTCACCGCGATGCTGATCTCCGGCGCGGTCGCCGGCCTGTCCGGCCTGCCGCTGCTGCTCGGCGACGCGCACACCTACAGCCTCAGCTTCCCGACCGGCCTGGGCTTCACCGGCATCACCATCGCCCTGCTCGGCCGCAACAACCCGGTCGGCATCGCGTTCGCCGCGCTGCTGGTCGCCTTCCTCGACAAGACCTCTCCCGCCCTCGACTACGCGACCCCGGTGGCGTACGAGAAGGAGATCGCCACGATCATGCAGGGCCTGATCGTCTTCGCGGTCGTCATCTCCTACGAGGCCGTACGGCAGTGGGGCCTGCGCCGCCAGCAGAAGCGGGTCGGCGCCGAGCTCGCCGCGGCCGCCCAGAACAACTCCGAGAAGAAGGAGGTGGCGGCCCGATGACCACAGCGACCATCGCCAAGCCGCAGGCGAAGCAGCCCGGCAAGGGCGGCCGCCGTTTCTCCCTCCCGGTACTCCTGCTGATCATCGCGGGTGTGCTGGTGCTGACCTCGTTCGTCCGCCTGGTCACCGGCGCGGACGGCATCACCTCGACCGGCCAGATGTCCACCGCGCTGCGCCTGGCGGTGCCGATCGGCCTCGCGGGCCTCGGCGGCCTGTGGGCCGAGCGCGCGGGCGTCGTCAACATCGGCCTCGAGGGCATGATGATCCTGGGCACCTGGTTCGGTGCCTGGGCCGGCTACCAGTGGGGCCCGTGGACCGGTGTCGCCTTCGGCATCATCGGCGGTGCGCTGGGCGCGATCCTGCACGCCATCGCCACGGTGACCTTCAACGTCAACCACATCGTCTCCGGTGTGGCGATCAACATCCTCGCCCTGGGCACCACCCGCTACCTGTCGAAGTTCACCTTCGAGAACGCCCCGCAGGGCTCCTCCAAGCAGTCCCCGCCGATCGACTCGCTGGGCAGCTTCGACATCCCGGGCCTGTCCAACTGGCTGGACACGCTCAACAGCAAGCACTGGTTCCTGGTATCCGACATCGCCGGCCTGGTCGGCGGTCTGATCACCGACCTGTCGCCGCTGACGGTCATCGCGATCGCCCTCGTGCCGGTCAGCTGGTGGGTGCTGTGGCGCACCGCCTTCGGTCTGCGCCTGCGCTCCTGCGGCGAGAACCCGGTCGCCGCCGAGTCGCTCGGCGTCAACGTCTACAAGTACAAGTACATCGCCGTGATCATCTCCGGTGGCTTCGCGGGCCTGGGCGGCGCGTTCCTGTCCATCGTGGCCTCCAACGTGTACCTCGACGGCCAGACCGCGGGCCGCGGCTACATCGGTCTCGCCGCGATGATCTTCGGTAACTGGATGCCGGGCGGCCTCGCCCTGGGCGCGGGCCTGTTCGGCTACACCGACAGCCTCAACCTGCGCGGCGGTACGACCAACGTGCACGCGCTGATCCTGCTGGTGGCGATCCTGCTGGTGTTCGGGGCGGCGTACCTGGTGTGGAAGAAGAAGTACCTGCCCGCCGTCATCACGGCCGTGGTCTCGGCCCTGATGTTCGTCTGGTACGTGAGCACCAACGATGTGCCCAAGCAGATCGTGACGGCGACCCCGTACATCGTCACCCTGCTCGTGCTGTCGCTGTCCGCGCAGCACCTGCGGATGCCGAAGGCGGACGGCCTGCCGTACCGGAAGGGACAGGGCAAGTGACCCCCGACGCGACGTTCGACTGGGCGGCTCTGCGGGAGGAGGCACGCGCGGCCATGTCCCGCGCGTACGCCCCCTACTCGGGCTACCCGGTCGGCGTCGCCGCCCTGGTCGACGACGGGCGGATCGTCACCGGCTGCAATGTCGAGAACGCCTCCTACGGCCTCGGCCTGTGCGCCGAGTGCGGACTCGTGTCACAGCTGCAGAACAGCGGCGGCGGGCGCCTGACGCACTTCACGTGCGTGGACGGCAACGGCGAAATCCTCGTGCCGTGCGGGCGCTGCCGCCAGCTGCTGTACGAGTTCGGCGGTCCCGACCTGCTGCTGGAGACCCCGGCGGGCATCGTGCCGCTGTCGGAGATGCTGCCGCAGGCCTTCGGCCCGGACCATCTCACCAAGTAACTCCGTGC
The DNA here is from genome assembly GCF_040646295.1 of Streptomyces sp. NPDC046197. Taxonomy (NCBI): domain Bacteria; kingdom Bacillati; phylum Actinomycetota; class Actinomycetes; order Kitasatosporales; family Streptomycetaceae; genus Streptomyces; species Streptomyces sp. NPDC046197. Next base: position 453,780 of record NZ_JBEYZY010000002.1, read on the forward strand.
CGGCCCCTCTGAGTCGACCCTCCGGTCCCGCTCAGGGGGGCCGCACACCTTCGCAACCCCCGGAAGGAACGCCCATGGCGATGGACGCCATCTCCGTCATCCGCACCAAGCGGGACCGCGGCGAGCTCAGCGACGAGCAGATCGACTGGGTCATCGACGCGTACACCCGCGGGGAGGTGGCCGACGAGCAGATGTCCGCGCTCGCCATGGCCATCCTGCTCAACGGCATGAACCGCCGGGAGATCGCCCGCTGGACGGCCGCGATGATCGCCTCCGGCGAGCGCATGGACTTCTCGTCGCTGTCCCGTCCGACGGCCGACAAGCACTCGACGGGCGGCGTCGGCGACAAGATCACCCTCCCGCTGGCCCCGCTGGTGGCCGCCTGTGGTGCCGCCGTCCCGCAGCTCTCCGGTCGCGGCCTCGGCCACACCGGAGGCACGCTGGACAAGCTGGAGTCGATCCCCGGCTGGCGGGCGCTGCTGTCGAACGAGGAGATGCTGTCCGTGCTGGACGGCGCCGGTGCGGTGATCTGCGCGGCGGGCGACGGCCTGGCGCCCGCGGACAAGAAGCTGTACGCACTGCGCGACGTGACCGGCACGGTCGAGGCGATCCCGCTGATCGCCTCCTCCATCATGTCCAAGAAGATCGCCGAGGGCACGGGCTCGCTGGTTCTGGACGTGAAGGTCGGCACGGGCGCCTTCATGAAGACGATCGAGGACGCGCGGGAGCTTGCGTCCACGATGGTGGGCCTCGGGACCGACCACGGTGTGCAGACCGTCGCGCTGCTGACGGACATGTCGACGCCGCTCGGCCTGACCGCGGGCAACGCGCTGGAGGTCCGCGAGTCGGTGGAGGTCCTGGCGGGCGGCGGCCCGGCGGACGTGGTGGAGCTGACGGTCGCACTGGCCCGCGAGATGCTCGACGCGGCCGGGGTGGCGGACGCCGACCCGGCCAAGGCGCTGGCCGACGGCTCGGCGATGGACGTCTGGCGGCGGATGATCGCGGCCCAGGGCGGCGACCCGGACGCGCCGCTGCCGACGTCGAAGGAACAGCACGTGATCAAGGCGTCGGCGTCGGGTGTCCTGACCCGCCTGGACGCGTACGACATCGGCATCGCCGCCTGGCGCCTGGGTGCCGGCCGCGCCCGCAAGGAGGACCCGGTGCAGGCGGCGGCGGGCGTCGAGATGCACGCCAAGCCCGGTGACACGGTGACCGCGGGTCAGCCCCTGCTGACCCTCCACACGGACACCCCGGAGCGCTTCGAGTACGCGCTCCAGGCGGTCGAGGGCTCCTACGACATCGCCGCGGCGGGTACGGACTTCACGCCGTCGCCGGTGGTGCTGGAACGTATCGCCTGACCTGCGCTTTCCCCTTTCGGGCGAACGGGATCGGTGGACCTCCGCCGGTCCCGTTCGGCATGCTGGGATCGGTGACGCACCGATGGAAGACCGCCATGAGCGCACTCACCGTGAGCCAGGACCCCGAGCAGAGCTGGGACGACCTCGTCCGGTTCTGGGAGGGGAATGGCCCGAGGGCGGCAAGGTGGAGATCATCGAGGGGACCATCACCGTGTCACCTGCTCCCGCGTTTCGCCACAACGTGATCGTGGCTCGCCTCCAGCGTCGCCTTCTGGAGCACAGGGCGCCGATCGTGGTGCGGCCCACGCCCCAGCGCCGCAGCACGCCGGCCGCGACGAACGCCCCCGCGGCCGCCGCCGTGCTCAGCGCCGTCAGGAGCAGCCGGCTGGAGAAGATCACCGACAGGTCGGCCCGGGCGAGCGTGGTGAACACCAGGGCCGGGGGACGCCACGTTGAAGGCCAGCTTGGTCAGCACCTCGCGGCCGTGGCCGCCCAGGGAGCCGCGTCGCCCGATCACATAGCCGACGCCGATGACGACCGCGATGACCGCGAACCCGCTCAACACCCCCTGCACACTGCCTCCTTCGGGGGCAGGAGGCCGTCGGGTATCCAGGGCGGAGCTGATCCGTGGGGCATACAGCAAACCCTCCGGGGAGGGAGGGGAACGGGTCAATGTGATCTTTGCGGGGCCGGAGGGCGGCCCGGTGCCCCGCACCGGGGACCACGGCTACCGATGAGTTGCGCCCGCCCCGACGGTCTACCGGTCGTGGATGCCAGGACACCCCCCGTACTCGCGCTCCTCGGACCCGTCACCCGGGACGAGGTGGCGCGGCTGTGCGACCAGGTGCGCAGGCTCCTCCAGGCCACCGGCGCCGGGGTCGTGGTGTGCGACGTGGGCGGGCTCGGCCCTCCGGGTCTCGGTGCCGTCGACCTGCTGGCGCGGCTTCAGCTGGCCGCCCGGCGGGCCGGGGGCCGCATCCGGCTGCGTGACCCCGACCCCGCGCTACCCGCGCTCCTCGACCTGGTCGGCCTCCCCGTCGAGATGGAGGGGCAGCCCGAACAGCGGGAACCAGCGCTGGGCGTCGAGGAAGCAGTGGAACCCGGTGATGCGGCCGTCTGACGTCTCCAGAATCTGCACCGCCCACGGGCTGAAGCCGCCCTTGTCCGGGTCCGGCTTGTAGTGCGCGAACGCGGGCAGCCCGTTCGCCCGGACCGGCAGCAGCCGGGATCCCGCACAGGAGGCGCCCAGCGTCGTCATGAAGCCGGTGATGTCCGCCGGACCCGTCAGCCACAGGTCGAACGGCGGCATCGTCATGACGGCGTCCTCGTGCAGCAGCGCCGTGAGCGCCGTCATGTCGTACCCCTCGAAGGCCCGCACATAGCGCTCCAGCAGCTTTTGCTGCTCCTCGTCCAGCGGGTCCGACACCGCCGCGCCGGCGCCCCTGTCGTCCCGCTCGGCGAGGGTCGCGCGCGCCCGCTGCAGCGCGCTGTTGACCGAGGCGACGGACGTGCCGAGCAGCTCGGCGACCTCGCTCGCCTTCCAGGCCAGCACCTCGCGCAGGATGAGCACCGCCCGCTGTTTGGGCGGGAGTTGCTGCAGGGCGGCCATGAAGGCGAGCCGCACGGACTCCCTGGCGACGACCGCCTCCGCCGGGTCGTCGCCGGCCGGCAGGACGCGGGCGTCCGGCATCGGCTCCAGCCAGGTGTGGTCCGGGCGGGGAGACAGGGCGGCCTGGGCCAGCGGGGTCGACTCGGTCAGATCCATGGGCCGGGCCCGCTTGTTGCCCGCGGTCAGCATGTCCAGGCAGACGTTCGTCGCGATGCGGTACAGCCAGGAGCGCAGGCTGGAGCGGCCCTCGAACCTGTCGTAGCTCCGCCAGGCGCGCACGAGGGTGTCCTGGACCGCGTCCTCGGCCTCGAAGGACGAGCCGAGCATGCGGTAGCAGTAACCGGTCAGCTCGACCCGATGCTTCTCCAGCCGCGCATCGAGGTCCGGCGTCGCCGCCGTCGTACCGTCGCTCATCGTCCACCCACCCCTGTGGCCGTTCCGTGCGGTGCGCATCGTCGCGCCCAGCACTTCGGAAGCTACCGCAGGGCACTGACAACGGCGCCGGGAGTACACGAAAGCCCACGTCGGGGCGGTCGCCTCAGCGCGTACGAGCGGGACTCAGCGGGCGGCGACCGGCTCCCGGCGCGCCGCCACCCGTGCCGCCCTCGACCCGAAAACCGTGATCGTCACGACACCGAGGACGGCCAGCAGACCGACCCCGACGGTCCCGGTCCAGCCCTGTGCGCGGAAGGCCAGGGCGCCCACCGTGCTGCCGACGCTGGAGCCGATGTAGTACGTGGACTGGTAGAGGGCGGAGGCCTGCGCGCGGCCGTGGGCGGCGGTCCTGCTGACCGCCGAGGAGGCGACCGCGTGGCCCGCGAAGAAGCCCGCCGTGATCAGGACCAGACCCAGCAGGACCAGGACGACCGAGCCCAGCAGGGACAGCAGCAGACCCGCTGCCGTGGTTGCGCCCGCCAGGTAGAGGGCGCCCCTGCGGCCCAGGCGGCCCACCAGCCTGCCCGCGGTCGACGCCGAGACGGTACCGACCAGGTACACCAGGAAGATCGAGCCGATGATGCCCTGGGGGAGGGAGAACGGCGCCTCGGTCAGGCGGTAGCCGATCACCGTGTAGACGCCGCCGAACACGGTCATGAACAGGGCGCCGATCGCGTACAGACGGCGCAGCAGCGGGTTGGCCAGGTGGTCGCGGACCGTGCTCGCCAGTACGCGCGGGCGCAGCGAACCCGGCCTGAAGTGCCGCGGCGTCGGCAGCAGCAGGCGGAACGCCGCGGCGCAGCCCACCGCGATGACCCCGACGACCCCGACGGCGACCCGCCAGCCCCACTCCTGGGCGATCCAGCCGGTGATCACCCGGCCGCTCATGCCGCCGACGCTGTTGCCCGCCACGAAGAGACCGATCGCCGTGACCAGCGCCCTGGGACGGACCTCCTCCGCCAGGTAGGCCTGCGCCGAGGCCGGCAGCCCGGCCAGCGCGGCGCCCTGGAGCGCCCGGAGCGCGACCAGCGTGCCCAGCGAGGGGGCGAAGGGCACGAGCAGGCCGACCGTCACCGCGACCGCCAGGGAGGCCGTCATCACCGTACGCCGTCCGAAACGCTCCGACAGCGCGCTCATCGGCAGGACGAACACCGCCAGGCCGCCCGTCGCGGCGGCCACCGTCCAGCTCGCCTCGCTCGCCGCCACCCCGAACTCGCCGGAGATCAACGGCAGCAGCGCCTGGGTGGAGTACAGCAGCGCGAAGGTCGCGACACCGGCGAGGAAGAGGGCGAGGCTCATCCGGCGGTAGCCGGGGCCGCCCGGGGTCATCCGGGAGTCTGCCTCGATGGCGGGGACGGTGGCGGAGACGGCGGGGACTGCGGGTGCGGCGCCCCTGACAGTGGGCGCCCCGGTATCGGCGGGAGACATGCTTCGACGGTAGGAAGTCCACGGTTCATCCGTCCAATGCATGAACTCGGCATAATCGTTCCCATGACGCATCAGCACAGGCCGCGGGGCCACCTGTCACCGTCCAGTGACACTAAAGACATCTCGAAGAACACGCGGATGACCGGACGGGCGACCAGTCGGGAGAACAGCCGGGAGGCCTCCCGGAGGGACACCGGCAGGGCCGTGGAGGACATCGCCCTGCTGCTCGCGCCGCGCCTTGCCCACTTCGCCGGCGTCGCCCGCACCGAGCACGTCACCCGCGCCGCCCAGGAGATGCAGGTCCCGCAGTCCACCCTGTCCCGGGCCATGGTCCGGCTGGAGCAGGACCTCGGTGTCGACCTCTTCGCGCGCCGGGGCCGGACGGTTTCCCTCACCCCCGCGGGCCGCACGTTCCTCGGCTCGGTGGAACGCGCTCTCGCCGAGATCGAGCGGGCCGCGGACGAGGTGCGCGCGGACGCCGACCCGGCCACCGGCAAGGTCGCCTTCGGCTTCCTGCACACGATGGGCGCCGAGACCGTGCCCGGCCTCATCCACGCCTTCCGCGCCGATCACCCCCGCGTCCGCTTCAGCCTCGTGCAGAACTACGGCGAGGCGATGCTGGAGCGGCTGCGTGCGGGGGAGCTGGACCTCTGTCTCACCTCGCCGGTGCCGGACGCCCCCGACCTCGTCGCCCGCCGTCTCGACGAGCAGAAGCTGCGGCTCGTCGTCCCGGCCGACCACCGCCTCGCCGCCCGTCGGCGCATCCGTCTGGCCGAGGCCGCAGACGAGACCTTCGTGACGCTGGAGCCCGGCTACGGTCTGCGCCGCATCACCGACGACCTGTGCCGCGAGGCCGGCTTCAAGCCGCGGGTGGCCTTCGAGGGCGAGGAGGCCGAGACGCTCAGGGGTCTGGTGGCGGCGGGCCTGGGGGTGGCCCTCCTGCCCCCGCCCGCGGTGCCCCGCCCGGGGGTCGTGGAGCTCACCGTCACCGGCCGGAGAGCGGTGCGCGAAATCGGCGTGGCCTGGCTGGACGGCCACCCGGACACACCCCCGGTGGCGGCCTTCAAGCGGTTCCTGCTCTCCAAACGCGGCAACCTGCTGCCCACCTAGCGGCAACCTGCTGCCCACCTGGGAACTGCCGACCCGAGAGGACATCCCCTAGCGCCGCAACGTCTCCCCGAACCCCGCGGCCAACGGCATCCGCAACCCCAGCGGAGGCGGAGCCGCCAGAGCGTCCTGAACCGGCCGGGAAAGCGCTCGGCCGAACAGCGCCCCCATGACGAAGTCCGAAGCCAGGGCGAGGACTTCGGCACGGTACTGGTGCAATCCGTGCCCGTCGGCGTGGACTTCGAACCGGCACACATCCCGGTTCACCTTCTTCGCCCGCGCCGCGAGCCGGAAGGACAGCTCCGGGTCGGTGCGCTCGTCGTTCGTGCCGTGCACGATCAGCACGCGTCGTCCGGCGAGCTGTTTCACCGGTTCGGGGGAGGCGGCCACATCGTCCTCGGGCAGCCAGGGGGCCATCGCCACCACGGAGTTGACGGCCTCGTGCCCGCCCGCGTGCAGTGCGGCCCGGCCGCCCATGTCGAGGCCGGCCAGGCAGACGGGGACGTCGCCGTAGCGCCGCACGACCTCGTCGGCGGCCCAGGCGGCGTCCCGGGCGAGATGTGCCTCGCTGCCGTTCCAGCCGCGGTAACGGTAGTGGACCACGTGGGTCGCCAGGCCCTCGTCGCGTCCCGCCCGTACCAGATGGCGCCCGAGCGCGCGCACCGAGGCGGTCGCCAGCATCGACGAGGGCCTGCGGCCGGAGACCTCCTCGCCGCCGGGGAGCAGCAGCACCACTCCGCTGACCGCCGCCGGCTCCGGGCCGAGCGTCCTCCCCAGCCGGGCCTGGCGAACCGGCGTCGCTTCCTGTGCCATGACAGAACAGTGTCAGAAGCACCGGTGTACGCCACCCGTCCGTGCGGTCACCGTTACGTATCGACGGATGTGTACAGGGAGTCGTCTACGCGCGTAGGGGGTAGAGTGCGGAAATGACGAGCCAGACTGCCCACCTGGGGGACACCCCGAGCTCGGACCAGATCCGCCGGGCGCCCAAGGTTCTGCTGCACGACCACCTCGACGGCGGGCTCCGCCCCGGCACCGTCGTCGACCTCGCCCGCGAGTCGGGCTACACCGATCTCCCCGACACCGACCCGGACAAGCTCGGCATCTGGTTCCGTGAGGCCGCCGACTCCGGTTCCCTCGAGCGGTACTTGGAGACCTTCTCCCACACCGTCGGCGTCATGCAGACCAGGGACGCGCTGGTCCGCGTCGCCCGCGAGTGCGCCGAGGACCTCGCCGAGGACGGCGTCGTCTACGCCGAGGTGCGATACGCCCCCGAGCAGCATCTCGAGGGCGGTCTGAGCCTGGAGGAGGTGGTCGAGGCGGTCAACGAGGGCTTCCGGGAGGGTGAGCGGCTCGCCCGGGAGAACGGCCACCGCATCCGGGTCGGCGCCCTGCTCACCGCCATGCGGCACGCGGCCCGTGCCCTGGAGATCGCCGAACTGGCCAACCGCTACCGGGACACGGGCGTCGTCGGCTTCGACATCGCCGGTGCCGAGGCCGGCTATCCGCCCACCCGGCACCTCGACGCCTTCGAGTACCTCAAGCGCGAGAACAACCACTTCACCATTCACGCGGGCGAGGCCTTCGGGCTCCCCTCCATCTGGCAGGCGCTGCAGTGGTGCGGCGCCGACCGGCTCGGGCACGGGGTGCGCATCATCGACGACATCGAGGTGCGGGAGGACGGCTCGGTCCGGCTCGGGCGACTGGCCTCGTACGTCCGGGACAAGCGCATCCCGTTGGAGCTGTGTCCCAGCTCCAACCTCCAGACCGGTGCGGTGTCCTCGTACGCCGAACACCCGATCGGGCTGCTGCGGCGTCTTCACTTCCGGGCCACCGTCAACACGGACAACCGTCTCATGTCACACACCAGCATGAGCCGGGAATTCGAGCGACTCGTCGAGGCGTTCGGTTACACGCTCGACGACATGCAGTGGTTCTCCGTCAATGCGATGAAATCAGCGTTCATTCCTTTCGACGAACGACTGGCCATGATCAATGACGTGATCAAGCCCGGATATGCGTTGCTGAAATCCGAATGGCTGTTTCAGCAGACCGCTTCCACCAGCGGGTCTGTGACCTCGGGCGGCTGATCCGGGCAGGTGGAATGCGGGCGGGCTTCACAACCCGTCCGCATTTCGATGTTTGCGGCTGGTGGCCGGGCATGTTTACGGTCGTGGACCGCTCAGTTCCCCGTCATCCATGCAAGGACGCATTTTTATGAAGCAGTCTGCCGCCAAGACCCTCGGTGTCGCCGCCCTCGGTGCCGCCTTCGCCGCCGCCGGCGCGGGAGCGGCGAACGCCGCCCCGGCCGTCCCGGGTGCTCCCCAGGCGCTGGGCACCGTCAGCAAGGCGCTCCCGACGGAGCACCTCACCAAGACGCTGCCGGGCGGCCAGGCGCTGAACCAGGCCAAGCCCGCGGTCGAGCAGGGCCTGCGCTCGAAGCCGGTCGCCCCGACCGTGCTGAACCAGGGTCCGAACAGGCCGGTGGGCGGTCTGCTCGGCGGCCTGCCGCTGCCGGGTCTGCCCCTGGGCGGCACGTCGGTGAACGGGATCCCGCTGGGCTGAGCCACCGCCCACATGCCGCTGGGGCGCACCCCGTGCTTAGGGGTGCGCCCCAACGGCGTTCTCCGTACGGCGATCACCAGGCCGTCCGTGCCTGGTCCTCGGAGGGCAGCAGGATCCACAGCGCGATGTAGGCCAGGAACTGCGGGCCCGGCAGCAGGCAGGAGAGCAGGAAGATCACGCGCATCGTCGTCGCGGAGGTGCCGAAGCGCCGAGCCAGCGCTGCGCACACTCCGCCGATCATGCGGCCGTCGGTCGGGCGGGCAAGGGCGGTCATCTCGGCTCCTTGAGGGGCTGCTGTGCGAGGCCTCCCCGATGGCTGCCTCGTCTGCCCTCCACGTTAGGGAGACGAAGGGGGCAAAGCGTCGCTCCACGGGGCGATCCCGACCCTGGGAATCGTCGGGGTCCGACCCTGAGCCGGTTCCTCCTGGCGCACGGCCGTGTGCTGCCGGCGTTCGGCCCTGCGGCGGAGACGGAAGCGGCCGGCGGGCACCACCGCCAGGTGCGCCAGGGCCACGCCCGCGGTGTTCAGCAGCAGCGCGTCGACGTCCACGACCCGGCCGGGCACACCGGTCTGCAGCAGGGCGATGCCGAGCGAGATCAGCACACCGGCGGCGACCGTACGCATCAGCGACGGGACCAGGGAGGCGCGGAGTCTGCCGTGCGCCATCGGCAGCAGCACGCCCAGCGGCGCGAGCAGCCCGAGCCCCTCGCCGATGCGCCGGGCCGCCTCGAGCCCGCCCAGCGCCAGGTCGGCCCGGATGGTGGCGAACGGGTGCAGGTTCGCCGGCATCACCCATGGGACGTCGAGCGGGCGCAGCGAGAGCCAGGCGACGAGCCCGAGATGGGCGACGAGGAGGAGACCCCCCGTCACGCGGACGCGGATCGCGGCACTGCCGCCGACGGAGCCTTGACGCTGCACGCCCCCCAAGACGCGGCCTCCGGCACGATCGGTTCCGGGAAAGTCCGCACGCACCGCAACGAGTCCTGCGCCACACGTAGGCGTCGCCCGCGGGTCAGCCGCCCGTCACCTCGGTCGACGGCGGCTCGGTGCCGCCGGGCCGGGAGCGGACCTCGTCGGTGCACTCGTAGCGGCGCAGCGGCGCGCCGTCGGGGCCGCCGAGGACCACGGCGCCGTCCCCCTCGGCCGCCGCGGAGTCGGACAGCGTGCACACGAGCTGGGCGAGGGCGTACGGCGTCAGCCCGGCGGGCGAGGCGCTCAGCCGGAGGGTGTCCTTGGGGTCCTTGTGCCGGGGCCCGGTGACGGTCACCCCGCGCGGCACGTGCGTGCTGTACCCGGCCTCCTTCTCGCCGGCGGACGGCGTCGCGGCGAGCTGGTCGAGCAGCCCCTGCGCGACGATGACCCGCCGCTGCGCGTCCGCGGTTCCCTCCGGCACGCGCACGGTCCGGTCGACGGTCACCAGCGACGAGCCGCACAGCAGGAACACCTGCACGGGCACACCTCGGGAGGTCTGCGTCGCCAGGTCCGGCCGGGCCGGCGAACAGGGCACGCGGGAGGGGGCGCGGCCGAAGTTCGTGGGCACTTCGGTGGGGCGGATTCCGCACCCGCCGAGCAGCACGGCCAGCACGGGCAGCGCCAGCAGACGGCGTCCCGTCATCGGGCGCCTCCCTTCGAAGCGTTGCCCTTGCCCGGGTCCTTCTTGCCGGCCTCCTCGGCGAGGGCGGAGGCGTCCCGCGGCAGTCGCAGCGTGAACACCGCACCGCCCTTGGGCGAGTTGGCGGCGGTGATGCCGCCGCCGTGGATGTGGGCGTTCTCCAGGGCGATCGACAGGCCGAGCCCGCTGCCCTCGGAGCGCGGCCGGGAGGCGCTCGCCTTGTAGAACCGGTCGAAGACGTGCGGCAGGACGTCCTCGGGGATGCCGGGCCCGTGGTCCTGCACCTCGATGACGATCTCGTGGTCCGCCGCTCGCACCGAGACCCTGACGGGGGAGCCGCCGTGCTTGAGGGCGTTGCCGACGAGGTTCGCCAGGATGACGTCCAGGCGGCGCGGGTCGAGCCGGGCGTGCAGGCCGCGTTCGGCGTCCAGGTCCACCGCGTCCAGCCAGGCACGGGCGTCGATGCAGGCGGTGATCTGGTCGGCGACGTCGACGTCGTCCAGGACCAGCCTGGCGGTACCCGCGTCGAAGCGGGTGACCTCCATCAAATTCTCGACCAGGTCGTTCAGCCTCCGGGTCTCGCTGACCACCAGCCGGACCGCGGGCTCGATCATCGGGTCGATGCCCCCGGCCTCGGACTCCAGCTCCTCCTCCAGCACCTCCGTCACGGCGGTGATGGCGGTCAGCGGGGTGCGCAGCTCGTGCGACATGTCGGCCACGAAGCGCCGGGAGGCCTCGTCACGGGCGGCCATGTCCGCCACCCGCTTCTCCAGCGCCTCGGCCGCGTTGTTGAACGTCCGGGAGAGATCGGCGAGTTCGTCGGTGCCGGACACCCTGAGCCGGGTGTCGAGCTTGCCCTCGCCGAGCCGGCGCGCGGCCACGCCCAGCCGGTGCACCGGCTTCAGCACGGTGGTGGCCGCCGCCTGCGCCAGCAGGGCGGCACCGATCAGCGCGAGGCCGGTGGCGATGCCCAGTGACCAGGCCAGCGAGTTCAAGTCCTTGGCCTCCGGCTCCAGCGACTTGAGCATGTAGCCGGTCGGGCCGCCCCCGATCACGTTCGTGCCGGCCACCAGGTAGGGGCTGCCGTGCTCGTCGATCCGCTGCCAGTACAGGTGGTACGACGCCTTGTTGTCCGAGGACGGCGACTGCTTCCGGTCCACCGCGGCACGAAGCGACTTGGGCACGTCCTCCATCACGAAGCCGTTGAGGCCACCGGAGTTGCCGTACACGGTCTTGCCGCCGGCGTCCTGCGCGACCAGCAGCACGCTGAAGCGCTGGCTGCTGTTCGCCATCTGTCCCGCGGTGTGTTGCAACTGGTCCTGGCTGGGATGCACCGGCAACGCGGCCGCCCGGTTCTGCATCTCCTGCTGGAAGTCGCGCAGCACCGCGTCCTGGGCCCGGGTGAGTACCGCCTCCCGGTTGAGCCAGTACGCGATCCCGGACGCGGACACCGCGGCGGTCAGGGCCACCAGCCCGAAGACGACGACCAACCTGAGCCGCAGACTGGTGAACCGCAGTCGTGACAGAGCTCCCTTGCGACCCGCGGCCCAGCCGCGCAGCCCCCCTTGCGCGTTTGTCACTGAGGCGCGTCCAGGCGGTAGCCGACACCACGCACGGTACGGATCAGCGTCGGGGACGACGGCACGTCCTCGACCTTGGCGCGCAGCCGCTGCACACAGGCGTCCACGAGCCGCGAGTCGCCCAGGTAGTCGTGCTCCCAGACCAGCCGCAGCAGTTGCTGCCGGGACAGCGCCTGCCCCGGCCGTCGGCTCAGTTCGAGCAGCAGGCGCAGCTCGGTCGGGGTCAGCTGGAGGTCCTCGCCGTTCTTCGTCACCGTCATCGCCGCACGGTCGATGACCAGGCTGCCGAAGCTCGCCGCGTCGTTCGCCTCCCGCTCCCCGCGCCGCAGCACGGCGCGGATCCGGGCGTCCAGCACCCGTCCCTGTACGGGCTTGACGACGTAGTCGTCGGCGCCGGACTCCAGGCCCACCACCACGTCGATGTCGTCGCTGCGCGCGGTCAGCAGAATGATCGGCAGCTGGTCCGTGCGCCGGATGCGCCGGCACACCTCGAACCCGTCGATGCCGGGCAGCATCACGTCCAGCACGATGAGGTCCGGCCGCTGTTCGCGCAGCAGCTTCAGACCGTCCTCACCGCTGGCAGCGGTGGCCACCCGGTGTCCCTGGCGAGTCAGTGAGAGCTCCAGGGCCGTCCGGATGGCGTCGTCGTCCTCGATCAGCAACAGGGAAGGCACGGGGCTCATTCTGGCCCATGCCGGGTCGGGGTTTCGACACTTGGAGCGCTCCCACACATCTCCCGCAAATGATCAAGAGTGGTGCGTGCGTCTGCGTAGCCGTGGCGCTCTGCTCTGTGACCGCGCTGTGCCGCGGCCGGGCGGGCCCCTGTGACAGGTCTGTGACAGTCGGCGGACACGGCCATGAAGTGGCGGCGGCAAGCTTTTCGGCACAGGCAAGGAAGCAGGGCAACACCGGAAGTCCACGACGGGGGGCGCGAGATGAACACGCTGCACAGCACCAGCACCAGCGCTGTGGTCACGCGTCTGCACGACGTGACCCGGGGTTCCGAGAAGTCCGGCGCCGAGGGGGGTCCCTCCCGCACGAGCGTGTTCGAGCGTGGGGGAGGGCGGGGGTGCGCTCGCGGCGCCGGGCGTCAGCACGCCGCCTACATGACGGTGGTTGACGCCCACACGGGGGAAACACACGGGGGAAGCGCGTACGGGGAGGGCTCGGGGGAGCGTCGTCCGGCGGAGAGGGTGGATGCGGAAGCGGCGTTCACCGCCTACGTCCAGGAGCGCCGTGCCTCCCTGTACGCAACCGCCTACCACCTCACCGGTGACCGCTTCGAGGCCGAGGACCTGCTGCAGAGCGCGCTGTTCTCGACCTACCGGGCCTGGGACCGGATCAGCGACAAGGCGGCCGTCGGCGGATACCTCCGCCGCACCATGACGAACCTGCACATCAGCGCCTGGCGGCGCCGCAAGCTCAACGAGTACCCGACCGAGGAACTGCCGGAGACGCCCGGCGACACGGACGCGATGCGCGGCACCGAGCTGCGCGCGGTCCTGTGGCAGGCGCTGGCCCGGCTGCCCGAACTCCAGCGCACCATGCTGGTCCTGCGCTACTACGAGGGCCGCACGGACCCGGAGATCGCGGAGATCCTCGGCATCAGTGTCGGCACGGTGAAGTCCAGCATCTGGCGCTCGCTGCGCCGGCTGCGCGAGGACGAGGTCCTCGCCTTCGGCCGTGACGAGGAGGAGTCCTTCGGAGAGCTCGTCGCCTGAGCCGTCCGAAGGTCTGGGGGACCCCCCGGGGGGGACCTGGGGGGAAAGCACGGGGGAGCAGTACCGGGGGCCCACGGGGGGAACGGGGACCGCGGGGAAGTACGGGGGATGCAAGGGGGAGCACCAAGGAAGCGGGGCTGGAGGGCCGGGGGGTCCGTCCAGTCCCGCTTTTGCTTGAGGACCGCCCGTCGTGTCTGCGTCGTCCATGGCCGTCCCCGTGGAGCGGGCCGGGCCATTGCGGCGCCCTACGGCGGTGAGCGGGTGAGGACTTGCCGCTACGCCAGGTCAGGCCGCCGTCCGTGCCTGCACCTGTCGCCCGGCCGCAGCGGCGGTGAGCCGGCCCAGAGCCTCGTCCCGGTCGCACGGGTGGGCGCCCAGGGACACCTGGCGGGCGATGATCGACCGCTCGGCGCGCATCAGGCGCCAGCCGCGGCGCAGCAGGAACGGGACCGACTTGCGGCCCTCCTTCAGGTCCCGCAGGAAACGCCGGCGGAACGTGGTGACCGGCCCGCGCGTCAGGCACAGCGCGTCGGCCAGAACGCCCAGCTCCCGGCAGCGGTCCACGATTTCGGCGGCGAACACGCCCTCCGCGATGAACAGCGGGGTGCGTCCGATGTGCAGGCTCTCCTCGCCGGTCCGGGCGCTCAGCGAGATGTCGTACACCGGCACGTTCGTGCTGCCCGAGGCGCACAACCGGGTGATCGCCTCCACCGCGACGTCCGCGTCCCACGACCGCGGATGGTCCCAGTCGATGTCCGAACTCCCCGTCACCAGGGGCAGAGTCGGGTCGTCGCCCTCCTTGTAGAAGTCGTCGAGGCGCAGTACGGGCAACCCGGAGCGGGCCGCGACCAGGGACTTGCCCGAGCCCGAGGGGCCGCAGAGCAGCACGACGCGGGCGGGTGACGGGGGATGAAGGCTCACGGAACATCAGTTTGACGCATGGTGGACCCGCTGCCGACCCCGCGGGTCGGCTTTGGAACGTGCGTTACGTCTCAACTACTCTGTGTGCTGTTCTTGTTACCCTGTGCATCAGAAGGCGGCACCAGAAATGGCTCGACGCGAGTCCTTCCCCCACCCCACCGCCCGGCGTGCCCTGGTGACCCTGGCGACCGCCGGTGTCGCCCTGGGCGCGGGCGCGACGGCGGCCACGGCGGACATCCTCCCCCTCATGAGCGGCGCCGAGCACCGGCCCGTCTCCCTCGACCGGAACGACACCCGGGCGAGCCTGCGGGCACTGACCGGCTCGGCGCAGTACGTCACGGGACCGGTCACGGATCTCAAGCCCAACCCCCTGGCGGACACCGGCTCCGACCCGTTCAGCAACAGCGTCGCCACCGAGGTCGCCGACTTCCAGCCGATGGACTCCAGGATGGTGACCAGCCCGGTGGCGGAGGCGCCGACGATCGGGAGCATTCCGGGGCAGCTCGCGGGGCGGACGGGCGACGGCACGGACGGTCCGCGGGGCTGAACGGCCGCACCGCACGCGGAGAGCCGCGCCTCCCCCGGACGGAGGGGAGACGCGGCTCTCGTCTGTGGAGCGCCTCAGTAGGCGGAGCCGGAGGCGCCCAGTGACCCCGTCGGGTGCCAGACCGTCTTGGTTTCCAGGAAGGCCGTCAGCCGCTCGGTGCCCGGCGTCGCGAAGTAGTCCACAGGCTGTGGACGAAGGACGCGCTTGAGGTTGTCCGCCGCCGCGATCTCCAGCTCCTTCGCCAACTCCTCGTCGGCGCCCGCGAGGTCGATCGCGTTGACGTCCTGATGCGCGGCGAGCGGCGCCGCGATCTCCGCGGTACGGCCGGAGAGCACGTTGACGACGCCGCCGGGCAGGTCGGAGGTGGCGAGCACCTCGCCCAGCGACAGGGCGGGCAGCGGGGACTTCTCGCTCGCGATCACGACCGCGGTGTTGCCGGTGGCGATCACCGGGGCGATCACCGAGACCAGGCCCAGGAAGGACGACTCCTGCGGGGCCAGGACGGCGACCACGCCGGTCGGCTCGGGGGAGGACAGGTTGAAGAACGGCCCCGCGACCGGGTTGGCGCCGCCGATCACCTGGGCGATCTTGTCGGTCCAGCCCGCGTACCAGACCCAGCGGTCGATCGCCGCGTCCACGACCGCGCCCGCCCTGGACTTGGACAGGCCCTCGGCCTCGGCGATCTCCCGCACGAACTGCTCGCGGCGGCCCTCCAGCATCTCGGCGATCCGGTAGAGGATCTGACCGCGGTTGTACGCCGTCGCGCCCGACCAGGCACCGAACGCCTTGCGCGCGGCGACCACGGCGTCACGGGCGTCCTTGCGGGACGACTGCGGGGCGTTGGCCAGCCAGTTGCCCTTCGAGTCCGTCACCTCGTACACCCGGCCGCTCTCGGAACGCGGGAACTTCCCGCCGACGTACAGCTTGTAGGTCTTGAAGACAGTCAGTCGCTGCTCGATCTTCTCGATCTTCTCGATCTTCTCGGACTTCTCGGTCTTCTCGGTCTTCTCAGACATCGAGGTACGCCTCCAGGCCGTGGCGGCCGCCCTCGCGGCCGAAGCCCGACTCCTTGTAGCCGCCGAACGGTGAGGTCGGGTCGAACTTGTTGAACGTGTTGGACCACACCACACCGGCGCGCAGCTTGCCCGCGACGGCCAGGATCCGGGAGCCCTTCTCGGTCCAGATGCCGGCGGACAGGCCGTACGGGGTGTTGTTGGCCTTGGCGACGGCCTCGTCCGGGGTGCGGAAGGTGAGGACGGAGAGCACCGGTCCGAAGATCTCGTCACGGGCGATGGTGTGCGCCTGGCTGACGTTCGTGAACAGCGTCGGGGCGAACCAGTAGCCGGAGGAGGGCAGTTCGCAGGCAGGGGACCAGCGCTCGGCGCCCTCCGCCTCGCCCCGCTCGGCGAGCGCGGTGATCCGGGCCAGCTGCTCGGCGGAGTTGATCGCGCCGATGTCGGTGTTCTTGTCGAGCGGGTCGCCCAGGCGCAGGGTCGACAGACGGCGCTTGAGGGAGTCCAGCAGCTCGTCGTGGACCGACTCCTGGACCAGCAGGCGGGAGCCCGCGCAGCAGACCTGGCCCTGGTTGAAGAAGATGCCGTTCACGATGCCCTCGACGGCCTGGTCGATCGGGGCGTCGTCGAAGACGATGTTGGCGCCCTTGCCGCCCAGTTCGAGGGTGAGCTTCTTCCTCGTGCCCGCGACCGTGCGGGCGATCTCCTTGCCGACGGCCGTGGAGCCGGTGAAGGCGACCTTGTTCACGTCCGGGTGCGCGACGAGGGCGGCGCCCGCGTCACCGTAGCCCGGGAGGATGTTGACGACACCCTTGGGCAGGCCCGCCCGGCGGCAGATGTCCGCGAAGAACAGGGCGGACAGGGGAGTGGTCTCGGCGGGCTTCAGTACGACCGTGTTCCCGGTCGCCAGCGCCGGGGCGATCTTCCACGCCAGCATCAGCAGGGGGAAGTTCCACGGGATGACCTGGCCGGCCACGCCCAGTGGCTTCGGGCTCCGGCCGAATCCGGCGTGCTCCAGCTTGTCGGCCCAGCCCGCGTAGTAGAAGAAGTGCGCGGCGACCAGCGGCAGGTCGGCGTCGCGGGTCTCCTTGATGGGCTTGCCGTTGTCCAGCGTCTCCAGGACGGCCAGCTCGCGGCTGCGCTCCTGGATGATGCGGGCGATGCGGAACAGGTACTTGGCGCGCTCGGAGCCGGGCAGCGCCGACCACTTCCCGAAGGCCTTGCGGGCGGCCCTCACCGCGCGGTCCACGTCCGCCTCACCGGCCTGGGCGACCTCGGAGAGGACCTCCTCGGTGGACGGGCTGACGGTCTTGAAGACCTTGCCGTCGGCCGCCTCGGCGAACTCACCGTCGATGAACAGGCCGTAGGCGGGGGCGATGTCGACGATCGAGCGGGACTCGGGCGCCGGTGCGTACTCGAATGCGGATGACACGTTGTCCATGAGGGTCTCAGTCCACCGTCACGTAGTCGGGGCCGGAGTAACGGCCGGTGGCCAGCTTCTGGCGCTGCATCAGCAGGTCGTTCAGGAGCGAGGAGGCGCCGAAGCGGAACCAGTGGTTGTCCAGCCAGTCCGGCCCGGCGGTCTCGTTCACCAGGACGAGGAACTTGATCGCGTCCTTGCTGGTACGGATGCCGCCGGCGGGCTTCACGCCGACCTGGACGCCGGTCTGCGCGCGGAAGTCGCGCACCGCCTCCAGCATCAGCAGCGTGTTGGCCGGGGTCGCGTTGACGGCGACCTTGCCGGTGGAGGTCTTGATGAAGTCGGCACCCGCCAGCATGCCGAGCCAGCTCGCGCGGCGGATGTTGTCGTACGTGGACAGCTCGCCCGTCTCGAAGATGACCTTCAGACGGGCGGACGTCCCGCAGGCGTCCTTCACGGCGACGATCTCGTCGTACACCTTCAGGTAGTTGCCCGCGAGGAACGCGCCGCGGTCGATGACCATGTCGATCTCGTCGGCGCCGGCGGCGACGGCCTCGTGGACGTCGGCCAGCTTCACCGCGAGGGCGACACGGCCCGCCGGGAAGGCGGTGGCCACCGAGGCGACCTTCACGCCCGAGCCCGCGACGGCCTCCTTGGCGGTGGCCACCATGTCGGGGTAGACGCAGACCGCGGCCGTGGTGGGGGTCGTACGGTCCGTCGGGTCGGGGTGGACCGCCTTGGCGCCGAGCGCCCGGACCTTGCCCGGGGTGTCCGCGCCTTCCAGCGTCGTCAGGTCGACCATCGAGATGGCGAGGTCGATGGCGTACGCCTTCGCGGTGGTCTTGATGGATCGGGTGCCGAGCGAGGCGGCGCGCGCCTCCAGGCCGACCGCGTCGACGCCGGGCAGCCCGTGGAGGAAGCGGCGCAGCGTGCTGTCGGACGCGGTGACGTCACTGAGCGCGATGGGGGTACCACCCTGCTCGAGCGAAGCCGAGAGCTTGGGGGAGGATGCAGAGGTGGGCATGGTCACCAGGCGAGCATATCTACGCGCGTAGCGGCTGTACACCCCCGCGGCTCATCTCACATGTCCGGCGCGCAGACGAGCGGGGCGCGGGCAGTGGCGGCCGGGTCCGGAGAGGTGTGCCGGGGAGGTGGGGCACCGCGGGTGAGCGTCCGCGCGGCCGTCGGGCAGAATCGGGACCATGACGACGCCCGAGCACGAGTCACCAGCGCCGCAGCCGCCGGCCCCCGAGGCCGGGGACCGGGTGTACCGGTCGTCCGGAGGCATCGCGAGCGGTGTCCTGCTGCTCGCCGTCGTGGTGTGGCTGGGCTTCGACGCGCTGTTGCGCGGCCACGGCCGCACCCCATGGCTGGCACTCGCCGGGATGATCCTGATCGTGCCGCTCGTGGTGGCCTTCACCCTGCGGCCGGCCGTGTACGCCAACGACGAGCGGCTGCGCATCCGCAATCCCTTCCGCGTGATCGTGCTGCCCTGGGGGCAGGTCGCCACGCTGCGGTCCGGTTACTCGAACGAGGCCGTCGCCAAGTCCGGGACCAAGTACCAGATGTGGGCGGTGCCCGTGTCGATGCGGGCACGCAAGAGGGCCGTACGGCAGGAGACCCGGACCGCCGCGGCGGGGGACCCCGGGACGGGGGCTGGGCGCGGCGGCGGCACCTTCGGGCGCGGCGCCCCGGTCGGCGGCTCGCGCGGCGCCGCCGGGCAGACCGGGCCCGCCCGCGCCGCGACCGACCAGATCATGGACGACCTGCGCGAACTCCACGAGACCCGGGCCGACGCCAGGACGGCCCAGGGTGAGATCACGCTCCGCTGGGCCTACGAGATCCTGGGACCGGCGCTCGCCGGAGCCGTCGTACTGGCAATCCTGCTGGCAACGGGCTGACCGGAGCGGCCTCGACAAGGACGCGAACCGGTTGTGGATCGGGCGCGGTCCGCCCCGTCACTCGCGTGGGTGACACTCCCCAACTGTCGGCCTGTCCTTGTGCGGCGGCTGCCCGCCCGCGGGCGTCAAGGCCGCGGGCGGGGAAGCGGGGTCAGATGCCGGCGGCTGTCGACAGGTCGTGCTCGAGGGTTGTCAGCAGCTTTGCCGCCTTGGCCCGAGCTGCCGGGAGATCGGCGTGTGTCGCTGCGGGGACCACGACCTGGAGGTAGCACTTCAGCTTGGGCTCCGTGCCGCTGGGGCGCACGATGACGCGGGCGCCGTCGAGGGTGTAGCGCAGGCCGTCGGTGGGCGGCAGCTTGTCGGTGCCCTGCGTCAGGTCCTCCGCGCTGGTGATCGGCAGCCCGGCGAGGTGGGTCGGGGGCTGCTCGCGCAGGCGGCGCATCGCGTTCGCGATGACGGACAGGTCCTGGACGCGGACCGAGAGCTGGTCGGTGGCGTGCAGACCGTGTTCGACGGCCAGGTCGTCGAGCAGGTCGAGCAGGGTGCGGCCCTCCGACTTGAGCCGCGAGGCCAGTTCGGTGATCAGAAGGGCAGCGGTGATGCCGTCCTTGTCCCGGACGCCCTCGGGGTCGACGCAGTAGCCGAGGGCCTCCTCGTAGCCGTAGCGCAGGCCCTCGGCGCGCGCGATCCACTTGAAGCCCGTGAGGGTCTCCTCGTAGGGCAGGCCCGCCTTCTCGGCGATCCGGCCGAGGAGGGAGGAGGAGACGATCGACTCCGCGAACGTGCCGCGCGCGCCGCGCCCCACCAGGTGGGCGGCGAGCAGCGCGCCGACCTCGTCGCCGCGCAGCATGCGCCAGTCCTCGCCGTCCTTCACCGCCACCGCACAGCGGTCGGCGTCGGGGTCGTTGGCGATGACGAGGTCCGGGTCGGTCGCGCGGGCCGTGGCGAAGGCCAGGTCCATCGCGCCGGGCTCCTCGGGGTTGGGGAAGGCGACCGTCGGGAAGTCCGGGTCGGGGTCGGCCTGCTCGGTGACGAGAACGGGCGCCGGGAAACCGGCGCGCGCGAAGGCGGCGAGGAGGACGTCCCTGCCGACGCCGTGCATCGCCGTGTAGACGGTACGGGCGGTACGGGGTGAGCCGGGGGCGAGGACGGCGTCCGTGCGGGCGAGGTAGGCGTCGAGGACGCCCTCGTCGAGGGTTTCCCAGCCGGTGTCCGGGCGGGGGACGTCGTGCAGGGAGCGGATGGCGTCGATCTCGGCGGCGATCCCGGCGTCGGCGGGCGGGACGATCTGGGAGCCGTCCCCGAGGTAGACCTTGTAGCCGTTGTCCCGGGGCGGGTTGTGGCTGGCGGTGACCTCCACGCCGGCGACCGCGCCGAGGTGCCTGATGGCGAAGGCGAGGACGGGGGTGGGCAGGGGGCGCGGGAGGACCGCGGCGCGCAGGCCCGCGCCGGTCATCACGGCGGCGGTGTCGCGGGCGAAGTCGGCGGACTTGTGGCGGGCGTCGTAGCCGATGACGACGAGGCCGGCGTTCCCGTCCCCGTGCGGGGTCCCGTTCTTCTTCAGGTACGCGGCGAGGCCCGCGGCGGCGCGGATGACGACGGCGCGGTTCATGCGCATCGGGCCGGCGCCGAGTTCACCGCGCAGGCCCGCGGTGCCGAACTGGAGGGTGCCGCTGAAACGCGCGGCGAGCTCGTTGACGTCCCCGGCCTCGAAGAGCTCGGCGAGTTCCTCACGGGTCTCCGCGTCGGGGTCCTCGGCCAGCCACGCCTTGGCCCGTGCGATGAGGTCGTCGTGCACGTTCGGTCAGCCTCTCGTGTTGTGTGGGTTGGGGGAGAAGTGGCGCGCTGCGCCTCGTGCCGGTGGGTGGGGGAAGGGGCGTTGCGCCTCGTGCCGGTGGGTGGGGGAAGGGGCGTTGCGCCTCGTGCCGGTGGGTGGGGGAAGGGGCGTTGCGCCTCGTGCCGGTGGGTGGGTCGGGGTCGCGGTGTGCGTCCGGCCCGCCGCGGGTCGGGCGTACTGCGGTCCGGTGCACCGTTGCCGTCGGCAGGGACGAAGTGGGCGGCGGGCTGCGACGCACCACCGCGGCCCGCTCCCGCCGTCGGGCGGCCTTCCCGCCATCGTGGCGGGGAAAGCCCCGAGCGGCACCCGCCGGTGCGGGTCGACCCGCTTACGGCAGCGACGGCACGCGTGCCTTGAGCCCCGGGGCGCCCGCCTCGGCACCCGTCGGGCCGTGCCTTACAGGCGCCCCAGCACCTGGGCCAGCAGCGAGCCCATCCGGGTCGCGCTGTCCCGGCCCGCCTGGAGGACCTCCTCGTGGTTCAGGGGTTCCCCGGTCATGCCCGCGGCGAGGTTGGTGACCAGTGAGATGCCCAGGACCTCGGCGCCGGCCTCGCGTGCGGCGATCGCTTCGAGGACCGTGGACATGCCGACCAGGTCAGCGCCGATGACCCGGGCCATGCGGATCTCGGCCGGGGTCTCGTAGTGCGGGCCGGGGAACTGGGCGTAGACGCCCTCCTCCAGCGTGGGGTCGACCTCCTTGCACAGCGCGCGCAGGCGGGGCGAGTAGAGGTCGGTCAGGTCCACGAAGTTGGCGCCGACGATCGGCGAGGTCGCCGTGAGGTTGATGTGGTCGCTGATCAGGACCGGCTGGCCGGGACGCATGCCCTCGCGCAGACCGCCGCAGCCGTTGGTCAGGACCACGGTCTTGCAGCCGGCCGCGACGGCGGTGCGCACGCCGTGGGCGACGGCGGCCACACCGCGGCCCTCGTAGTAGTGGGTGCGGCCCAGGAAGACCAGGGCCCGCTTGTTCCCCATGGCGTACGAGCGGATCTTGCCGCCGTGGCCCGCGACCGCCGGCGGCGGGAATCCGGGCAGCTCGGTGACCTGGAGCTCGGCGTCGGGGGTGCCCAGGGCGTCGACGGCCGGTGCCCAGCCGGAGCCCATCACGAGAGCCACGTCGTGGGTCTCGGCGCCGGTGAGTTCACGCAGGCGCGCGGCGGCGGCGTCGGCGGCGGCGTAGGGGTCGCCCTGGATGTCGTCCGGAAGAAGAGATGCGTTCACGCGGTCGAGGGTAGCCGGTCTGGGCCTACGCGCGTAGATGACGGAGGTCACGGCAATGCGATCGTTGTCTTGTCGTTTCCCACGACGCGACGGGACGGTGCCCGGCGGTACCGGAGGGGGGACCCGGGGGCCGGCGGGCGGCCGAGGGGGCCGAGAGGGGATCAGCCCTCGTCAGGGATGAGGACGTCCTTGTCGTTGAAGACCTCGACGATGAAGATCAGCAGCCGTCCCCGGCTGACCGTGTACTCCACCAGGATGTTCTGGGTGAGCCGGATCGTGCGGTCGTCCCCGGTCGAGCTTATGGGACGGGACACCGAGAGGAAGGGATCGCGGGCCAGGAGCGAGATGCCCTTGTCGAAGGCGATGCGCTGCTGGTCGTCCAGCCGGTCGCGGGCCGCGGCGGCCTGTTCGGTGTAGTAGACGTCGTACGTGGCGATGGGGGCCATGGCGTCTCCCCTCGGTCCGGCAATCGGCCCAATTTTATGGCCGCTCCGCCTCAGCACGGCCTCTTGCGCAGTTCCATCACGTAATCGTGTGGTGCCCCGGCGGACTCCGCCGCGTCGGCGATCTCGCCGAGGTAGCGGGCCGAGGGCAGGCCGCCCTCGTAGGCGTTCAGGACGAAGGCCCACGCCGGTTCCTCGCCGTCCAGAGTGTGCACCCTGACCCGCAGCCGCCGGTAGACGCCGAGCCCCACGCCCTCCCAGCGGTCCAGGGACTCCTCGTCCATGGGGGCGATGTCGTAGAGCGCGACGAAGACCTGGGAGAGCGGGTCCTCGACGACCGTCGCCAGCGCGCCCTCCCAGCCCATGTGCTCGCCGCCGAAGGTCAGCCGCCAGCCGTTCAGCCAGCCCGTGGCGCGCAACGGCGAGTGCGGGGCGCGGCGGGACATCAGCCGCGCGTCGAGATTGCCGGCGTACGCGGCGTAGAGCGACATGGGTCGAGGGTACGGCAGGGGCGCGTGCGTCTCTCGGGTCCCAGAGGTAACAGAACGGGCCCGGCCCCGCCCCCAAGGCGTTAGCACCTTGAGCCGTGCGGGACAATGGGGTACGTGACTCGGATCGTGATCATCGGTGGCGGACCCGGCGGATACGAAGCGGCGCTGGTCGCGGCGCAGCTCGGCGCGGAGGTGACCGTCGTCGACTGCGACGGTCTGGGCGGAGCGTCGGTGCTGACCGACTGCGTGCCCTCGAAGACGCTCATCGCGACGGCCGAGGTGATGACCACCTTCGACTCGTCGTACGAGGAGCTGGGCATCATCGTCGCGGACGACACCCCGCACATCGAGCAGGCCGCCCGGGTCGTGGGCGTGGACCTCGGCAAGGTCAACCGACGGGTCAAGCGGCTGGCGCTCGCCCAGTCGCACGACATCACCGCGTCCGTGACGCGGGCCGGGGCCCGGGTCATGCGCGGACGCGGACGGCTGGAGGGCATGCAGGCCCTCGACGGCTCGCGGAAGGTCGTCGTCACGGCCGCCGACGGCACCGAGGAGACGCTCACGGCCGACGCCGTCCTGATCGCGACCGGCGGACACCCCCGCGAACTGCCCGACGCACAGCCCGACGGCGAGCGCATCCTCAACTGGACCCAGGTCTACGACCTCAACGAGCTGCCCGAGGAGCTCATCGTGGTCGGGTCGGGTGTGACCGGTGCCGAGTTCGCGGGCGCCTACCAGGCGCTCGGTTCGGAGGTCACCCTCGTGTCGTCGCGCGACCGGGTGCTGCCGGGCGAGGACCCGGACGCGGCGGCCGTCCTGGAGGACGTCTTCCGCCGCCGCGGGATGAACGTCATGGCCCGGTCGCGGGCCGCTGCGGCCAAGCGGGTCGGGGACCGGGTGGAGGTCACCCTGTCGGACGGGCGGGTCATCACCGGCACCCACTGCCTGATGGCCGTCGGCGCCATCCCCAACAGTGCGGGGCTGGGCCTGGAGGAGGCGGGCGTCAAGCTGCGCGAGTCGGGCCACATCTGGACCGACAAGGTCTCCAGGACGACGGCTCCGGGTGTGTACGCGGCCGGTGACGTGACCGGTGTCTTCGCCCTCGCGTCCGTCGCGGCCATGCAGGGACGTATCGCCATGTACCACTTCCTCGGCGACGCGGTGGCCCCGCTGAACCTGAAGACGGTCTCCTCCAACGTCTTCACCGACCCGGAGATCGCCACCGTCGGCTACAGCCAGGCCGACGTCGACGCCGGCAAGATCGACGCCCGCTGCGTGAAGCTGCCGCTGCTGCGCAACCCGCGCGCCAAGATGCAGGGCATCCGGGACGGCTTCGTGAAGATCTTCTGCCGTCCGGGCACCGGGATCGTGGTCGGCGGTGTCGTGGTCGCGCCGCGCGCCTCGGAACTCATCCACCCCATCTCGATCGCCGTCGACAACAATCTGACGGTCGAACAGATCGCGAACGCGTTCACCGTGTACCCCTCCCTTTCGGGGTCGATCGCCGAGGTGGCACGACAGCTCCACACCCGCAAGACGACCGCCGAGTTCTGACCGGGCGGCCCGACTCCCCGCTGGTCACGGGGAGTTGTCGACCATGCGTACGGCATAGGCGGCGCGACTAGGTCCCTATACCACTTCCCGTCCTGCTGTACGAACAACTTCTGTTATTCGGCGCAAACTGCTGAAAGCAGACGGTCGCTGGGGTTACTGTCAGTTTCGTGTTCGCTGCTGAACGTCGCCAATTGATCCTCGAAATGGTGCGAGCGAACGGTGCGGTATCGCTCCGTGAACTCGCCCGCGTCGTCCAGACCTCCGAAGTGACCGTACGGCGGGACGTGCGGGCACTGGAGGCAGAAGGACTCCTCGACCGCCGGCACGGCGGTGCGGTACTGCCGGGCGGGTTCACGCGGGAGTCCGGCTTTCCGCAGAAGTCCCATCTCGCGACCGCGGAGAAGACGGCCATCGCCGACCTCGCCGCGGGCCTCGTCGAAGAGGGCGAGGCGATCGTCGTCGGGGCGGGGACGACCACGCAGGAGCTGGCGCGCCGGCTCGCCCGGGTCCCCGGCCTGACCGTCGTCACCAACTCCCTCCTGGTCGCTCAGGCGTTGGCCCACGCCAACCGCGTGGAGGTCGTGATGACCGGCGGTACCCTGCGCGGCTCCAACTACGCCCTCGTCGGCTCCGGCGCCGAACAGTCGCTCCAGGGGCTGCGGGTCTCCAAGGCCTTCCTCTCGGGGAGCGGCCTGACCGCCGAGCGCGGGCTGTCCACGTCCAACATGCTGTCGGCGTCCGTGGACCGGGCCCTGGTCCAGGCGGCGGCGGAGGTGGTGGTCCTCGCCGACCACACCAAGCTCGGCACGGACACGATGTTCCAGACGGTGCCGACCGATCTGATCACCCGCCTGGTGACGGACGAGCCTCCGGCCCATGACGACCGTGCGGCGACCGAGCTCCAGGCGCTCGCCGACCAGGGTGTGCAGATCGCCGTGGCCGGCGCGGCGGGAGCCCCGGGAGGCGATCCGGGCCCGGCGCGCGAACGGCGCCGGGAGGTTCCCCTGCCCGGCCCCCGCCGCAGCCAGGGCCCCGGCCCGGGCCTCCGCTCCGCGACACTCGGCGAACAGCCGGGTACGGAGCGAGCCCGGGTGGCGGACCTTCGCAGGCGCTGAGGCGGGATTGGCGCCCCGCCCCGCGCCGCGCTGAGCGTCGTGCCGCGGTGGGGTGGGTGCCGAGGGCAGCGCTGACGCCGTTGGCGCGGCCGGGCGATGCCGAGTGGCGCGATCGGGTGGTTGCCCGGCGCCGGCTTGAGCCTGGGCCGCGGTCGGGTCGTTGCCCGGGGCAGCGCTGACAGACGTGGGCGCGGCCGGGCGATTGCGGGGTCGCGTCGTGTTCACGGTGTCTGTGGACACGAGCGTGACGCACACGAACGCCGTCGGCCGCTCAGCCGCGCGCGAGAGCCCATGACGCGAGGCGCCCGGCGGACCGGTTCACCGGTCCGCCGGGCGCCTCGGGACGTCGTACCGCTCAGTCCTTGATCTCGCAGATCGCGGCGCCGGACGTGACGGAGGCGCCCACCTCCGCGGACAGGCCCTTGATGGTGCCGGACTTGTGGGCGTTGAGCGGCTGCTCCATCTTCATGGCCTCCAGGACGACCACCAGGTCGCCCTCCTTGACCTCCTGGCCCTCCTCGACGGCCACCTTGACGATGGTGCCCTGCATCGGGGAGGCGAGGGTGTCGCCGGAGGCCACGGGGCCGGACTTCTTGGCCGCGCGGCGCTTGGGCTTGGCGCCCGCCGCCAGGCCGGTGCGGGCCAGCGACATGCCCAGGGAGCTGGGCAGGGAGACCTCCAGCCGCTTGCCGCCGACCTCGACGACGACCGTCTCACGGCCCGGCTCCTCGTCCGTCTCCGCGTCGGCGGGGGCGGTGAAGGGCTTGATGTCGTTGACGAACTCGGTCTCGATCCAGCGGGTGTGCACCGTGAAGGCCTGGTCGGAGCCGGAGAGTTCGGGGGCGAACGCCGGGTCCGTGACCACCTTGCGGTGGAACGGGATGGCGGTGGCCATGCCCTCGACCTGGAACTCCTCCAGGGCACGGGCGGCGCGCTCCAGCGCCTCCCTGCGGGTACGGCCGGTGATGATCAGCTTGGCCAGCAGGGAGTCCCAGGCCGGACCGATGACCGAGCCGGACTCCACGCCCGCGTCCAGGCGGACGCCGGGACCGGCCGGCGGGTCGAACCGGGTCACCGTGCCGGGGGCCGGGAGGAAGTTGCGGCCCGGGTCCTCACCGTTGATGCGGAACTCGAAGGAGTGGCCGCGCAGCGCCGGGTCGTCGTATCCGAGCTCCTCACCGTCGGCGATGCGGAACATCTCGCGCACCAGGTCGATGCCGGCGACCTCCTCGGTGACCGGGTGCTCGACCTGGAGCCGGGTGTTGACCTCCAGGAAGGAGATCGTGCCGTCCTGGCCGACGAGGAACTCGCAGGTGCCGGCGCCCACGTAGCCGGCCTCCTTCAGGATGGCCTTCGAGGCGCGGTACAGCTCGGCGACCTGCTCCTCGGAGAGGAAGGGCGCGGGGGCCTCCTCGACGAGCTTCTGGTGGCGGCGCTGCAGCGAGCAGTCACGGGTGGAGACGACGACCACGTTGCCGTGCTGGTCGGCCAGGCACTGGGTCTCCACGTGGCGGGGACGGTCCAGGTAGCGCTCGACGAAGCACTCACCGCGGCCGAAGGCGGCCACTGCCTCGCGCACCGCGGACTCGTACAGCTCGGGGACCTCTTCGAGGGTGCGGGCGACCTTCAGGCCGCGGCCGCCACCGCCGAAGGCGGCCTTGATGGCGATCGGCAGGCCGTTGGCCTCGGCGAAGGCGACCACCTCGTCGGCGCCGCTCACCGGGTCGGGCGTACCGGCCACCAGCGGCGCACCGGCGCGCTGGGCGATGTGCCGGGCGGCGACCTTGTCGCCGAGGTCGCGGATGGCCTGCGGCGGCGGGCCGATCCAGATCAGGTCCGCGTCCAGGACCGCCTGGGCGAATTCGGCGTTCTCCGAGAGGAAGCCGTAGCCGGGGTGGATGGCGTCCGCGCCCGACTCCTTCGCGGCCTTCAGGACCTTCTCGATGTCCAGGTAACTGGTGGCCGGAGTGTCACCGCCCAGGGCGAACGCCTCATCCGCGGCGCGGACATGCAGAGCGTCCCGGTCCGGGTCGGCGTAGACGGCCACGCTCGCGATCCCGGCGTCCCGGCAGGCCCGGGCCACGCGGACAGCGATTTCGCCACGGTTGGCGATGAGCACCTTGCGCACGATTGAGGCTCCCTCCTTGAAACAAGCCGAGTTTAGGGACTGCCGACACGGCACTTCGACCCGTCCCCAGTGGTGAGCTTGCCCACACGGAGCGTGATTCGAGGCTCGCTCGACCTGCGAAATCCCTTGTCGCATCGCTGTACGCAGGACTCCTCGGGCAAACCCTAGCCCTCCTGTGTGGTCAAGGTCTCTGTGAGGGCGTGCTGCGGCCCACTTCGTTTCTTTGTGGAGTCCCTACGAATGGCCCAATGATTCTTTGCCGTTCGCAGGACCCTTGTCCCTGGGTTTACCCGTTAGTAGCGTTCGCGATGTATCGAACGTACCTGGGGTAACCGAGGCTCGCGCGGATGCGTGGAGCGGCAGTCGGAAGTGGGTGGGGCCGGTGGTGCGCAGACCGGTGGCGTGGGTCGTGGCGGTCGTGCTCTTCGCCGAGGCGTTCGGCGTTGCGGCACTGAACTGGTTCCTCGGGACGGTCGTCCATCGGCAGCGGATGTCCCTGGCCGGCCTGGACCCGAACATGATGTCGACCTCGTCGAAGGCCGGCGGAGTGCTCTTCGGCCTCTACTTCGCCCTGTGCGGGCTGGTCGCCCTGCTGGTCGCCGTACGCGGCCGCCGGCCGGCCGGCTTCGGCCGCATCCTGCTGATCAGCGCGGCCGTGGTGCACGGGCTGCTGGGTGCGTTCGCCTGGGGGCTCGTGGGCTGGCGCGCGTTCCTGTTCATGGTGGTGGTGCTGGGGCTCATCGTGCTGCTGCTGATGACGTACGACCGTGAGGAGGGGCCGTCCGGGGTGGCGCACGACGGCGGCCCCCGGGGCACGGGCGACCCGTCCGGCGGCGGTACGCCCGACGGCGGACCCGCGGACGAGGGACACCCCACGACCGACGGCGGCCCGTCCGGTGAGGGCGGTCCGGTGCAGGGGGATCCTGCGTCCGCCGGTCCGGTGAAGGGGGCGCCGCGCTTGGCGGTCCGGTGCAGGGGGATCCTGCGTCCGCCGGTCCGGTGAAGGGGGCGCCGCGCTTGGCGGTCCGGTGAAGGGGGATCCTTGCGTCCGCCGGTCCGGTGAAGGGGGCGCCGCGCTTGGCGGTCCGGTGAAGGGAGACCTTGCGTCCGCCGGTCCGGTGAAGGGGGACCTCGCGCCCGGCGGTTCGGTCGCAGAACACCCTGCGCTCGTCGGTCCCGCGCAGGACGGTCCCGCGCCGCTCACCTCCGCGGCGCCGGCCGGTGCCCGCTGATCACTTCTCGGCCGCGGCCCACAGTTCGGTGATGCCGACGCCCAGTTCGGCGAGCAGTCGCCGGATCAGTGGCAGGCTGATGCCGATGACGTTGCCGTGGTCGCCGTCGATGCCCTCGATGAACGGGGCCGAACGGCCGTCCAGGGTGAAGGCACCGGCGACGTGGAGGGGCTCGCCGGAGGCGACGTACGCGGCGATCTCCTCGTCCGTCGGTTCGCCGAAGCGGACGACGGTGGAGGCGGTGGCGGAGGCGTACCGCTCGGTTCTCGTGTCCCAGACGCAGTGACCGGTCTGGAGCGTCCCGGCCCGGCCGCGCATCGCCTTCCATCGGGCGGTGGCCTCCTCGGCGTCGCCCGGCTTGCCGAGGGCCTGGCCGTCGAGATCGAGCACCGAGTCGCAGCCGATCACCAGCGCACCCTGCACCTCGGGCTTCGCCGCGACCACGGAGGCCTTCGCCTCGGCGAGTGCGAGCGCCAGCTCGGCGGGGGTGGGGGCCGTGATCGCGTCCTCGTCGACGCCGCTCACGATCACCTCGGGATCGAGTCCGGCCTGCCGGAGCAGTCCGAGCCGGGCGGGGGACTGGGAGGCCAGGACGAGTCGGCGGCGCGGCTGATCTGTCATGTGGTCAGCGTATCGGCGCGGACGGGCGGGTTCCCAGTGAGTCGATCTTCTCCTCACCGCAGTCCGATCACGATCATGGCGAGCACCATGGCCAGCGCCATGAGAACGCCCAGCCGCCGCATCATGTCCTGCGTCTCGCGCAAGTCCTCCGGCGGCTCGTTGTCGGGGTCGGACCACAGCATGCCTTCGATCGTCCGGCCGTGACCGGCTCCGGCGCCTGAGTACGCGTACTCAACTTGGCTGCCCCCGGCCTGCGACTTCGGCGACCACCCGCACCGGAGCGACGCGGATGACGAGGTCATGGCCGAAGTCGCGGGTCGGAAGTGGAGGCCGGATCGCAGGCCACGAGGCGAGGGCCGGAGCCGCGGCCCCGGTACGATCCGGAAGACAGGCTCAGCCCGGCCAGTAGGTCCGGGTCCACGCCGACGGGCTGGGCCGGGGGACCCGGTGCCCGGCGATCCGGGCCGGGTCGGCCCAGGAGTCACGCGGAACGGGCGCGCCGGACGCCGCGGCGGACGCCACCGCGGCGCGGGCCCGGACCACCGCCAGGGCGGCGGCGAGCTCCTCCGGGGTCGGATTGCCTCGTACGACCTTGATCGTCATGTTCGTCAACCAATCGTCGGTCAGGGCCTAGAGGGGGATGTTGCCGTGCTTCTTCGGGGGCAGTGATTCCCGCTTGGTGCGCAGCTGACGCAGGCCGCGCACGATGTGGGCGCGGGTGTCGGACGGCTTGATCACCGCGTCGATGTAGCCGCGCTCGGCCGCGATGTAGGGGTTGAGCAGGGCGTCCTCGTACTCCTGGATCAGCCGGGCGCGGACCGCCTCGACGTCCTGCCCGCTCGCCTCCGCCTCGGCGATGGTCCGGCGGTGCAGGATGTTGACCGCGCCCTGGGCGCCCATGACGGCGATCTGCGCGGTGGGCCAGGCCAGGTTGAGGTCGGCCCCCAGGTGCTTGGAGCCCATGACGTCGTACGCGCCGCCGAACGCCTTGCGGGTGATCACCGTGATCAGCGGGACGGTCGCCTCGGCGTAGGCGTAGATCAGCTTGGCGCCGCGCCGGATGATGCCGGTGTGCTCCTGGTCGACGCCCGGCAGGAAGCCCGGCACGTCGACGAAGGTGAGCACCGGGACGTTGAAGGCGTCGCAGGTGCGCACGAACCGTGCGGCCTTCTCGCTGGCGTCGATGTCCAGGCAGCCGGCGAACTGCATCGGCTGGTTGGCCACGACACCGACCGGGTGACCCTCGACCCGGCCGAAGCCGGTGAGGATGTTCGGCGCGAACAGCGGCTGGGTCTCGAAGAACTCGGCGTCGTCCAGCACGTGTTCGATCACGGTGTGCATGTCGTACGGCTGGTTCGCGCTGTCCGGGACGAGGGTGTCCAGCTCCAGGTCCTCGTCGGTGACGGAGAGGTCGGCCTCCTCCGGGAAGACCGGCGCCTCGCTGAGGTTGTTGGACGGCAGGTACGACAGCAGCTGCTTGACGTACTCGATGGCGTCCTTCTCGTCCCCCGCCATGTGGTGGGCCACGCCGGAGGCGGTGTTGTGGGTGCGGGCGCCGCCCAGCTCCTCGAAGCCGACGTCCTCGCCGGTGACGGTCTTGATGACGTCCGGACCGGTGATGAACATGTGCGAGGTCTGGTCGACCATGACCGTGAAGTCGGTGATGGCCGGCGAGTACACCGCACCGCCCGCGCAGGGCCCGACGACCAGCGAGATCTGCGGGATGACACCGGAGGCGTGCGTGTTGCGCCGGAAGATCTCCCCGTACGCGCCGAGGGAGGCGACCCCCTCCTGGATGCGGGCGCCGCCGGAGTCGTTGACCCCGACGACCGGGCAGCCGGTCTTGAGGGCGAAGTCCATCACCTTGACGATCTTCTGCCCGTAGACCTCGCCGAGGGCCCCGCCGAAGACGGTGAAGTCCTGCGAGAAGACGGCGACCGGACGTCCGTCCACGGTGCCGTATCCGGTCACGACCCCGTCCCCGTACGGGCGGTTCTTCTCCAGCCCGAAGTTGGTGGACCGGTGCCGGGCGAACTCGTCCAGCTCGACGAAGGACCCTTCGTCCAGCAGGAGCTCGATCCGCTCGCGAGCCGTCAGCTTGCCTTTGGCGTGCTGCTTCTCCACGGCGCGTTCCGAGCCGGCGTGCGTCGCCTCCTCGATACGGCGCTGCAGATCCGCGAGTTTCCCCGCGGTCGTGTGAATGTCGATCTCTTCCGGCTCGGACATCGGGATCGCGGCTCCCTGCCTGCTCAAAAGGGGGGACGGTTACTCATCCGTAGCGTAGTGCGCTGCCTCCGCATCAGCAGTGCGGCGTTTACCACACCTAGGGTGGCTTGCATGACGCCGCAAGATGCACCAGACGAGAACCCGGACAACTCTTCGGACTCCGCGCCTGGCGGCCGGTGGTCCGACCTGGACCGTCCGCCCCTCAACGCCGCCGCGCTGCGGCGCGGGCTGGTGCGGCAGGGCGGGCTGTGGTCCCAGGTGGAGGTGGTGCAGCGCACCGGGTCCACCAACGCGGATCTGGTCGCCCGGGCCGCCGAGGGCAAGGCAGCGGAGGGCGCCGTCCTGATCGCCGAGGAGCAGACCGCGGGCCGGGGCCGCCTGGACCGCCAGTGGACCGCCCCCGCCCGCTCCGGCCTCTTCTTCTCGGTGCTGCTGCGGCCCAGCGAGGTGCCGGTGGCCCGCTGGGGCTGGCTGCCACTGCTGACCGGGGTCGCGGTGGCCACCGGCCTTGCGCGGGCGGCCGGCGTCGACACGACCCTCAAATGGCCCAACGACCTGCTGGTGACCGTCGGCGGCGAGGAGCGCAAGGCCGGCGGCATCCTGGCCGAGCGGGCCGGGGACGACGCCGTGGTCGTCGGGGTCGGCATCAACGTCACGCTGCGCGAGGACGAGCTGCCGGTGCCGCAGGCCGGGTCGCTGGCGCTGGCCGACGCCGTCAGCACGGACCGGGACCCGCTGCTGCGGGCGGTACTGCGGTCCCTGGAGGACTGGTACGAGCGGTGGCGGGCGGCCGCCGGTGATCCGGTGGTCAGCGGCCTGCAGGAGAAGTACGCGGCGGGCTGCGCGACGCTCGGGCGGGTGGTGCGCGCCGAGCTGCCGGGGAACCGGTCGGTGGTCGGGGAGGCGGTCGCGGTGGACGGGGACGGCCGACTGGTTCTGGCCACGGCGGAGGGCGTGCAGGAGCCGGTGGGGGCGGGTGACATCGTGCACCTGAGGCCCGCGTGATCACAGTGGTCAACGCCGGTCGGCGCACCCGTCGGCTCACCTCACGGAGTGAGCTGGCGCACACCTGCCGTAGAGTTGAGGCCGGTCGATACCTGACCGTGGCAGATCGGAAGGGCAGCAGGCGTGACCGTCGACGACTCGGGCTCCGGCGCGGACGCGGACGGCCGGGTGGACCCTCCCCCACCCTCGGATTCGTTCGAGGGGGAGGACCCCCACGCCGCCGAATCCGGTGAGGACCCGCTCGCGCTGCGTCTCGAACACCTCATCCTGGGCGCCGAGCGGCGCTACACCCCCTTCCAGGCGGCGCGCAGCGCCGGCGTCTCGATGGAGCTGGCGTCCCGGTTCTGGCGGGCCATGGGTTTCGCCGACATAGGCCAGGCCAAGGCGCTGACCGAGGCCGACGTACTGGCCCTGCGGCGCCTGGCCGGCCTCGTCGAGGCCGGGCTGCTCAGCGAGGCCATGGCCGTGCAGGTGGCCCGGTCCACGGGGCAGACCACCGCCCGGCTGGCCGAATGGCAGATGGACTCCTTCCTGGAGGGCCTGACCGAGCCGCCCGAGCCGGGGATGACCCGCACCGAGGTCACGTATCCGATCGTCGAGCTGCTGCTGCCCGAGCTGGAGGAGTTCCTCGTCTACGTCTGGCGCCGCCAGCTGGCCGCCTCCGCGGGCCGGGTCGTGCAGGCCGCCGACGACGAGGAGATGGTCGACCGTCGGCTCGCCGTCGGCTTCGCCGACCTCGTCGGCTTCACGCGGCTGACCCGTCGTATGGAGGAGGAGGAACTCGGCGAACTGGTCGAGGCCTTCGAGACGACCGCCGCCGACCTGGTGGCCGCGCGCGGCGGGCGGCTGATCAAGACCCTCGGCGACGAGGTGCTGTACGCCGCCGACGACGCCGGTACGGCCGCGGACATCGCCCTGCGTCTGGTGGAGACGATGGCGAACGACGAGACCATGCCCGAGCTGCGCGTGGGCATGGCCTTCGGCACGGTGACCACCCGAATGGGTGATGTGTTCGGTACGACCGTCAATCTGGCCTCCCGGCTCACCTCCATAGCCCCGCGTGACGCCGTCCTCGTCGACAGCGCCTTCGCCGAGGAGCTGATCCGCACCGCTGAGGCACCGGCCAGCGAGGCCGAGGCGGCCGAGGCCGCGGCGGCCGCCGAGAAGGAGGGGAAGGAACCTCCGACGTACCGCTTCGCACTGCAGCCGATGTGGCAGCGACCGGTGCGCGGACTGGGCGTGGTCGAGCCCTGGCTGCTCACCCGGCGGGACGACGCGACACCGTAACCGTCCGCGGTCCGTCGCGCGCGCCCCGCGGGGCCGCCGTTCACCGGTCCGGTCCCCCCTGGGCGCTCACGCACAGCCCGATGATCGGCACGCACAGCCCCGGTTGGCTCCGTTGCGGGGCCGGAGTGTGTGTGCTGTGGGTCGGTGCCGGGGTCGGCCGCGGGGCGGGGTGCGTGGTGGCGGGCGGCCGGGCCGATGTGCCGGTCGCCGGGTGGTCCGGCGGGTTGGTGGCCTCCGGGATGGTCGTGGGGACGGTTGCGGTGCCGGGCGGGGCCTTCGGCGGGGAGCCGCCGTTCGCGGACGGTGACGCCGTCGGTGCGGGGGCCGTGCCGGAGGCGGGTGTGGCGCTCACCCCGCCCATTGGGAGGGACGCCGAGGGCAGGGCCGTGGGACCGGGCCCGGTGGTCGCGGCCGTGTTGGTGGAGTCGCCGGTGGTGGTCCCCGCTTCCGGGTGCGGCTCGGCCTCCGCGGTGCCCAGGCCGCCGACCCCCGACTCGGGCGCCAGCCGGACGAGGCTCAGCACTCCGGCGGCGAGCGCGAGTCCGCCGGCCGCGAGCAGCACCTTCCGTGGCCGGGGCCGCCGATGCCGCCCCCGAGCCCCCCAGACGCGAACCCCCACCGGGGCAACCCCAGGGCCGACCCCGTCCCCGACATGGCTTCCGCCTCCGCTCCCGGCCGACCTGTCTTCAGATGCGGTCCCGTCCGACCCGGCTTCAGCTGCGGTCCCGGCTGCCCCGGCGTCGGCCGGGGCAGTGGGTTCGGTCGTGGCGTCGGCCGGGGCAGTGGGTTCGGCTGCGGCGTCGGCCGGGCCGGCGGGTTCGGTCGTGGCGTCGGTGTCGGCGTCGGCGCCGGGACCGGTATTGGCGGGACCGGTATTGGAGTGTTCGGCCCGGGATTTCTTGGGGCCGGGCTCGGTCGTTGTGCTGGTCGTTGCTTCGGCGTTCCTGGTTTCCCGCTGCGCCCTGGTCGTGTTCGTCGTCATCGCGATCCCTCCCCGATGCGCTCGCGCCCCCAATGCGCCGTGGCGGAGGCACGTTATGCGCTCCCGTGGGGGTTCGGCAGGACTTGCACGGGATGTCACTCGAACGGGGTGCCGGATGTGGACGTCCGGTCCGAAGGCCCTTTCCCCGCGCGGGCGCGGCTGCGATGATCGGGGCAGGTGTTGTTAACCCGCGTTAACCGGGAGGGTGTCATGAGCGAGGAGCGGTTCGGGGAGTTCGTACTGGTGCGACGGCACGAGTACGTGGCGGAGCTCGTCCTCGACCGGCCCAAGGCCATGAACGCCGTGTCGACCGACATGGCCCGCTCGATCGCAGGCGCGTGCACCGCGCTCGCCGCCGACCGGGACGCGCGCGTGGTCGTCCTGACCTCCTCCCACGAGCGGGCGTTCTGCGTCGGAGCCGACCTGAAGGAGCGCAACTCCTTCAGTGACGCCGACCTGGTGAGGCAGCGGCCGGTCGCCCGCGGGGCGTACACGGGCGTACTGGAGCTGCCGATGCCGACGATCGCGGCGGTGCACGGCTTCGCCCTCGGCGGCGGGTTCGAACTGGCGCTGTCCTGCGATGTGATCGTGGCCGACCCCACGGCGGTCGTCGGGTTGCCGGAGGTGTCGGTCGGCGTGATTCCGGGAGGCGGCGGTACGCAGTTGCTGCCGCGGCGGGTGGGGGCGGCGCGGGCGGCCGAGCTGATCTTCACGGCCCGCAGGCTGGAGGCCGGGGAGGCGCGCGAGCTGGGGCTGGTGGACCACCTGGTGGAGGAGGGCCGGGACCGGGAGGAGGCGCTGGGACTGGCCGCCCGGATGGCGGCGAACTCGCCGATCGGCCTGCGCGCGGCCAAGCGGGCTCTGCGGCTCGGGCACGGCCTCGACCTGCGGGCCGGGCTGGAGGTGGAGGACGCGGCGTGGCGGTCGGTGGCGTTCTCCGCGGACCGGGCGGAAGGGGTGGCCGCCTTCAACGAGAAGCGTGCGCCTCGGTGGCCCGGGGAGTGAAGGAGCCCCGTGCGCGCGGTGGCCCGGGGGGTGAAGGAGCCCCGTGCGCGCGGTGGCCCGGGGGGTGAAGGAGCCCCGTGCGCGCGGTGGCCCGGGGAGTGAAGGAGCCCCGTGCGCGCGGTGGCCCTGGGAGTGAAGAAGCCCCGGGGACGGTCGTCCCGGACGGCCCGTGCCCTCACCCGGCCCCCCGACAGCCGTACCAATGTCCCGAATCGCACAGAACATCCCTAGCCTGGGGTAATGGGCGAGAACAGGCGGCTGGCGGCGGTCGTGGCGCTGGCGCAGGGCATGGCCGCGGCGCACAGCCCGCGTGAGTCATGGCGGGCGGCGGCACTCGGCGCGTGCCGGGCGCTCGCCGGGAGCTTCGCCGCGCTCTCCGTGTGGGAGCGGGACCGCGGCCGGCTGCGTGTCCTGGCGAACGTGGGGGACCGGGCGCCGGAAGAGGCGGAGTTCCCCGAGGACGAGACGTATCCCGTGCACCAGTTCCCGGAGATCACCGAGTTCCTGCACGAGCGGTGGGCCGCCGGCGGTGAGCCGAACGCCTGGGTGGAGACCGCCGGAGGGCCCGCCGCCGGTCACCCCGGCTACTGCCACCAGCGGGTCGCGGCGCTGCGGCGGCGCGGGCGTGGCTGCTGCGTGGTCGCGCCGATCGTGCAGCACGGCCGCGCCTGGGGCGAGCTCTACGTCGCCCGTTCCGCCGGTGCCCCCGTCTTCGACCGGGCCGACGCCGACTTCGCCACGGTGCTGGCCGCGGTCGTGGCCGCCGGGCTCGCCCAGACGGAGCGGCTGCAGGAGGCCCGCAGGCTGGCGTTCACGGACGCGCTCACCGGACTCGCCAACCGCCGCGCCGTCGACGTACGGCTCGACGAGGCGGTCGACCGGCATCGCAGGGAGGGGGTCGTCGTCAGCCTCGTCGTCTGTGATCTCAACGGACTCAAGCGGGTCAACGACACCCTCGGCCACGCCGTCGGCGACCGGCTCCTCGAGCGGTTCGGGTCCGTGCTGTCGCTGTGCGGGGCCATGGTGCCCGGGGCGCTCGTGGCGAGGCTCGGCGGGGACGAGTTCTGTCTGCTCGCGGTGGGGCCGCCCGCCGACGAGATCGTCAAGGCGGCCGACGAACTGTGCCGGCGTGCGGCCGAGCTGGAGCTGGGCGACGGGGTCTCCTGCGGGGTGGCCTCGACCG
This sequence comes from Streptomyces sp. NPDC046197, assembly GCF_040646295.1. Lineage (NCBI taxonomy): Bacteria > Bacillati > Actinomycetota > Actinomycetes > Kitasatosporales > Streptomycetaceae > Streptomyces > Streptomyces sp. NPDC046197. Next base: position 491,328 of record NZ_JBEYZY010000002.1, read on the forward strand.
AGGACGCGATCGGGACGGTGCGGTCCGCCCGCCGGCTGTTCCGGCTGGCCGACGCGGCGCAGTACCGGGCGAAGGCGCTGCGCGCGGACCGGCCGGTGGTCGCCGGACGGGAGGGTCCCGACGACCCGGTCGTCCGGCTGGCCGACGAGCCCTCCCCGCAGCCCCCGGCGGAACGGCGCCGTTTCCGCGGGCGCCGGCCGTGAGGTGGCCCGTCCGGTGAGCTACCTCCGGGTAAGGGTCACTCCCGCTCCCCACTAGTGACATCGCCGCATTCACTGCGTACGCTCCTGAATATGGATATGCACACTGTGGTGGTGGGGACGTCCGGTGTCACCGCGTCCGACGTTCTCGCCGTGGCGCGCGGCGGCGCACGGATCGAGCTCTCCGGGGAGGCGGTGGCCGCCCTCGCGGCGGCCCGGGAGATCGTGGAGGCGCTGGCGGCCAAGCCCGACCCCGTATATGGCGTCAGCACGGGCTTCGGCGCACTGGCGACCCGGCACATCAGCCAGGAGCTGCGCACCCAGCTGCAGCGGAACATCGTCCGCTCGCACGCCGCCGGTATGGGGCCGCGGGTCGAGCGTGAGGTCGTCCGCGCGCTGATGTTCCTCCGGCTGAAGACCGTCTGCTCCGGCCACACCGGCGTCCGGCCCGAGGTCGCGCAGACGATGGCCGACGTCCTCAATGCGGGGATCACCCCGGTCGTGCACGAATACGGCTCCCTGGGCTGCTCCGGCGACCTCGCGCCGCTCTCCCACTGCGCCCTCACGCTCATGGGCGAGGGGGACGCCGAGGGACCCGACGGGGTCGTGCGCCCGGCCGGCGAGCTTCTCGCCGCGCACGGCATCCAGCCCGTCGAACTGCGCGAGAAGGAGGGTCTCGCCCTCCTCAACGGCACCGACGGCATGCTCGGCATGCTGGTCATGGCTCTCGCCGACCTGGACACGCTGTACAAGTCCGCCGACGTCACCGCCGCCCTCAGTCTGGAGGCGCTCCTCGGCACCGACAAGGTCCTCGCCCCCGAGCTGCACGCCATCCGCCCGCACCCGGGCCAGGGCGCCTCCGCCGCCAACATGCTGGCCGTGCTCAAGGGTTCGCAGCTCACCGGTCACCACCAGGACGACGCGCCCCGCGTCCAGGACGCCTACTCCGTGCGCTGCGCCCCGCAGGTCGCGGGCGCCGGCCGGGACACCCTCGCGCACGCCCGGCTGGTCGCCGAGCGCGAGCTCGCCTCCGCCGTCGACAACCCGGTCGTACTGCCCGACGGCCGCGTCGAGTCCAACGGCAACTTCCACGGCGCCCCGGTCGCCTACGTCCTCGACTTCCTGGCGATCGCCGCCGCCGACCTCGGCTCCGTCGCCGAGCGCCGCACCGACCGGCTGCTCGACAAGAACCGCAGCCACGGCCTGCCGCCCTTCCTCGCCGACGACGCCGGCGTCGACTCGGGCCTGATGATCGCCCAGTACACGCAGGCAGCCCTGGTCAGCGAGATGAAGCGGCTGGCGGTCCCCGCCTCCGCGGACTCGATCCCCTCCTCCGCGATGCAGGAGGACCACGTCTCCATGGGCTGGTCGGCGGCGCGCAAGCTGCGGACCGCCGTCGACAACCTGACCAGGATCATCGCGATCGAGCTGTACGCCGCCACGCGCGCGGTGCAGCTGCGCGAGGGGCTGACTCCGGCACCGGCCACCCAGGCGGTCATCGAGGCCGTGCGGGAGGCGGGGGTGCGCGGGCCCGGCCCGGACCGGTTCCTGGCGCCCGACCTCGCCGCCGCCGACGCCTTCGTGCGCGAGGGCAGGCTCGTCGCGGCGGCGGAGAGCGTCACCGGTCCGTTGCAGTGAGGCGGTCGGCCCGCCGCGGTGCGGCGGGCCGGTGAGACGTCAGGGGCCCTGTCGGTGACAGGGCCCCGGCCGGTCAACTGCCATCGGAAGCCGAGGCGTTACGGACCTTCAGAAACCCAGGCGTTCCCGGCGTACCGAATACACCACGAAGCCGGCGCCGACCCCGAGGAACAGCGTGCCGCCGACCACGTAGGGAGTGGTGTCCACGCTTCCGGTGTCGGCGAGTTCGGTCTCGCTCTCGGCCTGGGGCCGGGCCTGGAATCCGGAGGTGTCCCCGACGGTGGACGCCGCCCGCGCCTGCTCCGTGATCCGCGTCGTCGGCGCCGCCGAGGTCTCCGCTCTCGCCGGTGTGTCCACCGTCGCGTTCGCGGAGGGGACGAACCACAGGGCGCCCAGCAGGGTGCCTGCTGCGGTGGCGGTCAGCAACGTTCGGCGAGCGGATGACACGGAATATCGATCCCCCTTGTGGCGCTGACGAATTGGCTGTGTGGGGCGATGTTAGTGAAAGTCGTGGGTCACGGGAAAGTCACGGGAGGTTTGGACCGTACGCTCCGGCCATGAGCACTCCAGAGACATCACGTTATGTACGGCTTCGCGTGGAGCTGGTCCTCGAAATCGACGACGAGGCCGCCGTGACCGAGGCGGCGCGGCAGCGGATCGCCGAGGAGGCAAAGGAGGGTATGCCCGACGGTGAGCGGGTACACGCCGAAGGTGCTGTGACGGAAGACACCGCGGAGGCCCTGGCGTATCTGGTGGACCCTTTCGGGCTGGTCAGCCAAGTGCCCGGAGTGGAACTGCAGCAGGCGTCCTGGTCGAGCGAGCGGGTCGAGTACGACCCCGACTCGCCGGACTGGGATCTTGGCGAGGATGATGTCGACGGAGACTACGAAGAGGAATGCGAAGAGGACGGCACCGGGCACCACGGGTACCCCGGCTGACGTCGCCCCGGGTCGTCGGCGGCCCCGGGTGGCAACCGCCGTCCGGGGTTTCGTCGTCTCACGGGGTACGCAGGCCGACATCCGCCCCGCCCGCCTCGGCGGACGTGGTGAGTCCCACATCCGTAGATCATGGGAAATGGGACGTAACGGTCGTAGCGTGGATGATTCGTGACGGGGGACTTGAGGGGTTTGGGGATTCGGCAAGCGATGGAGAAGCGTGTGATAACGGACGGTAAGCGGCGCAGGCGTCTCATGACCGCGTCCGCACTGCTCGGCGGTGTGCTGGCGCTCTCGGCCTGTTCGAGCGGCGGCAGCGCCTCAGGCGCCGGCAGCGACACCTCCCAGGCGAAGGCCGACAAGGCGGCCGCACAGGAGACGTCGGACGCCCAGATCAAGATCACGCCGGCGGACGGCTCCGACAACGCCTCCATCAACAACTCCGCCGCCGTCACCGTGGCCAAGGGCACGCTGACGAGCGTCACCATGACCACCTCCGACGGAAAGGCCGTCGCCGGCCAGATATCCGCCGACAAGACGAGCTGGAAGCCCAGCGGCCGGCTGGAACGCGCCACCACCTACAAGGTGGCGGCGACCGCCAAGGACGCCAAGGGCCGTGCCGCCCACGAGAACGCCTCGTTCACCACGGTCGCCCCGGCGCACAGCTTCATCGGCTCCTACACGCCGGACAACGGCACCACCGTCGGGGTCGGCATGCCGGTGTCGATCAACTTCGACAAGGCGATCACCAACAAGGCGGCCGTCCAGAAGGGCATCACCGTCACCTCCAGCAGCGGCCAGGAGGTCGTCGGCCACTGGTTCAACGGCAACCGCCTGGACTTCCGGCCCGAGCAGTACTGGAAGGCCGGCTCCACCGTCACCCTGAAGCTCAACCTCGACGGCGTCCAGGGCGCGCAGGGCGTCTACGGCGTCCAGCAGAAGACGGTCACCTTCCACATCGGCCGCAACCAGGTCTCCTACGTCGACGCGAAGACCAAGGAGATGAAGGTCACCCAGGACGGCAAGGTCGTCAAGACCATCCCGATCTCGGCCGGCGCCCCCGAACACACCACGTACGCGGGCCAGATGGTCATCTCGGAGAAGTTCGAGCAGACCCGGATGAACGGCGCCACGGTCGGCTTCACCGACTCCGACGGCAAGGGCGAGTACGACATCAAGGACGTGCCGCACGCCATGCGCCTGACCACCTCCGGCACCTTCATCCACGGCAACTACTGGGGCGGCCCCTCGGTCTTCGGCAGCGTCAACACCAGCCACGGCTGCGTGGGCCTGCAGGACAAGAAGGGCGCGGGCGACCCGAACATGCCGGCCGCGTGGTTCTACGACCACTCGATCGTCGGTGACGTCGTGGTCCTCTCCAACACCGGCGACAAGACGGTGGCCCCGGACAACGGCCTCAACGGCTGGAACATGAGCTGGGCGCAGTGGAAGGCGGGTTCGGCCGTCTGACGCCCGTCCCACTGCGGTCGCACCCTCCGGTGTGACGCCTCCTCAAGCGACCTGCCGATGCCGCCCCTCGGGGCGGCATCGGTGTTTGGCCTGCGTCGGCCCCAACCACGCGGAGGAGCAACGGAGTTCGCGCGGGCACGTAACAGTCGTACGGCCCCCCTCTTACCCTTCTCTCATCTATTGAGCGGCTGATCACCCCCCGGCATACTGCGTGTTCCCGGGGGGCGTACGCGCATCAGTACGACACTGCCCCCGGCCGGGTGAACGGGGAATTCGCCCGGTACTCCATCCCCAGGGGGAGTTTTGCGCAGACAAGTGAAGAGAGCGTGCGCCGCCACCGTTGCCATGGCGGCGGCCGTGGCCCTCGCCTCGGGCATGACCGGCCCGGCGTCGGCGAGGCCCCAGCAACGCTCGGCCGGCGCTGCTCAGCTCACGTCCCAGCACCTCATCACCCTCATCACCGGCGACCGGGTCGAGGTGGACGCCCAAGGGCGCGTGGCCGGTCTGGAGCGGGCCAGGGGGCGGGAGCACATACCCGTTCAGGTCCGCACGGCGGGCGGGCACACGCTCGTCGTCCCGGCCGACGCGGCCCGCCTGGTCGCCACTGGCAAGCTGGACCAGCGGCTGTTCGACATCACCGAGCTGAACACGTCCGCCACCCGCAAGTCCCTCCGCAACGGCCTGAAGGTCATCGTCGGTTATCAGGGCGCCGCCATGGCCGTCAGGGCCGGCGTCCGCGAGACGGGAACACTGCGCCGGACGCTGAAGGCCCTGAACGCGGACGCGGTGCAGACCCCGGTCAAGGACACGCACGAGCTGTGGGACGCGGTCACCGACGGGGAGCGGACCGCCTCCGGCATCGCGCACGTCTGGCTCGACGGCGTCCGCAGGGCCGACCTCGACAAGTCCGTCCCGCAGATCGGCGCCCCGACGGCGTGGCGGGCCGGATACACCGGCCGGGGCGTGAAGATCGCCGTCCTGGACACCGGTGTGGACGCCACCCACCCGGACCTGAGGAACCAGGTGATCGCGGCCAGGAACTTCTCCACCGCGGCCGACGCCACCGACCACTTCGGCCACGGCACGCACGTCGCGTCCATCGCGGCGGGCACCGGAGCCAAGTCGCACGGCAAGTACAAGGGCGTGGCTCCCGGTGCCAGGATCCTCAACGGCAAGGTGCTCGACGACACCGGCTCCGGCGACGACTCCGGCATCCTCGCCGGCATGGAGTGGGCGGCACAGCAGGGCGCCGACATCGTCAACCTCAGCCTGGGCGGCCCGGACGCGCCGGGGATCGACCCGCTGGAGGCGGAGGTCGGCAAGCTCTCCGCCGAGAAGGGCATCCTCTTCGCGATCGCCGCGGGCAACGACGGCCCCGAGTCGATCGGTTCGCCCGGCAGCGCGGACGCCGCGATCACCGTGGGCGCGGTCGACAAGAAGGACGAGCTGGCCGGCTTCTCCTCCACCGGGCCGCGCATCGGCGACAGCGCCGTCAAGCCGGACGTCACCGCGCCCGGTGTGGGCATCACGGCCGCCGCGGCCAAGGGCAGCGCCATCGACCAGGAGACCGGCGAGAAGCCCGCCGGCTACCTCACCCTCTCGGGCACGTCGATGGCGACCCCGCACGTCGCGGGCGCCGCCGCGCTCCTGAAGCAGGAGCACCCGAAGTGGGGTTACGCCGAACTGAAGGGCGCGCTGACCGGCTCCGCCAAGGGCGGCGCCTACACCGCGTTCCAGCAGGGAGCGGGCCGGATCGCCGTGGACCGGGCGATCAGGCAGTCGGTGGTCGCCGACCCGGTGTCGGTGGGCTTCGGGGTGCAGCAGTGGCCGCACGGCGACGACACCCCGGTCACCCGGCAGCTGACGTACCGCAATCTCGGCACCAAGGACGTCACGCTCTCCCTCTCCGTGACGGCGACCGACCCCAAGGGGCGGGCCGCCCCGCCGGGCTTCTTCACGCTCGGCGCGCACACGGCGACCGTCCCCGCGGGCGGCAGGGCCTCCGTCGCCCTCACCGTCGACACCAAGCTGGGCGGCACCCTGGACGGCGGGTACTCGGCGTACGTGACGGCGACCGGCGGCGGGCAGAGCGTCCGCACGGCCGCGGCGGTGGTGCGCGAGGTCGAGTCGTACGACCTCACGCTGAAGTTCATCGGCCGTGACGGCAGGCCGGCGAAGAACTACAACGCCTCCCTGTCCGGACTCACCGGCCTCGGCGCAGGCAAGGAGTACGCCCCTTACGACAGCTCTGGGACCGTCAAGGTGCGGGTGCCCAGGGGCGGTTACCTCCTCGACTCGGTCGTCCTCGTGAACCCCGGCGACCCGGCCAAGGGGCTCGACTGGCTGGCCCAGCCGAAGCTGACCGTCACCAGGAACCAGACGATCACGCTGGACGCCCGCAAGGCGGAGCAGGTGGACATCACCGTTCCGGACAGAGCCGCCAAGCCGGTCTTCGCGGCGCCGTCCTACACCGTCGAGGCGGCGGGCGGCGAGTACTTCCACGCCCTCTGGCTGGACACGTACGACAACGTCCGCACGGCCCACCTCGGCCCGCAGATCACCGACGGTTCACTCACCCAGCAGTGGGACGGGCACTGGACCAAGGGCGGCGACGAGCAGTACGACACCGCCCTGTCCGCCCGGGTCAGACAGCTGGCCACCGGCTACACCAGGCACTACAAGACCGCCGACCTGGCCACGGTGAAGGCCCGCCTGGGCGCCGCGGCCGGCGGCAAGAAGGGCGCGATCACCCCCACCGGCTTCCTGCCCGGCAGCTTCGCCGGCACCGGCTTCTCGGCTCCTCAGGCGCTGCCCGGCGTCCGGACGCTGCACCTGTCCGCGCAGGACGGGGTGAGGTGGGGGCTCGACTTCGACCAGTACGGCGGGGTCGACCAGGACGGCTTCCCGGTCTCCGACGCCCACTACACCCTCGGCGAGCCGCAGACCTTCACGGCCGGCCGAAGCTACACGAAGACCTTCAACACGGCCGTGTTCGGACCGCACCTGGGCGCGGACTTCGGACTGTTCCGCAGCAGCGACGGCATCTACGGGGTGCTGCCGCTGTTCGCCGACGCCGACGCGCACGCCGGTTCGTCGGCGTTCCGCTCGGTCACCACGACGCTGTACCGCAACGGCGCCAGGGTCGGCTCGAACGACGACCCGCTCTTCGGCGACAAGGTGTTCAGGGTCCCGGCCGGTGCCGCCGAGTACCGGCTGACCACCTCCGTCGTGCGCAGCGTCAAGGTCGCGGCGGCCTCCACCCGGATCGACGCGAGCTGGACCTTCCACTCGAGTAAGCCGTCCGGCTCGGACCCGGTCCGGCTGCCGGCCTCCACGGTCCGCTTCCAGGCGGCCACCGACCTGGACAGCCGGGTCGCGGCGGGCAGAACGGTCACGTTCCCGGTCACCGTGGAGGGCACGGCAGCGGGCCGCAACCTCGCGTCGCTGTCCGTGTGGGTTTCCTACGACTACGGCCAGACCTGGAAGAAGACCGAGGTCAGGAACGGCAGGATCACCGTCGGGAACCCGGCGAAGGGACAGGCCGTCTCCTTCCACGCCAAGATCACCGACAGGCAGGGCAACAGGTCGACGCTCTCGATCTACAACGCGTACCACGGCAAGTGAGCCGTTGTCGGACGGCCCGCCGGAAGTGTGTCTTCCGGCGGGCCGTCGCCGTTCAGGCGGACGGTGGCGAACTCCCGGCCCCCGCGCGCCGTGCGTCCGCGCCCCAGCTGGCCAGCAGGCGCAGGGCCTCTGCCGAGGGGGAGGACGGCTCGGCGTGGTAGACGAGCAGGGACTGCTCGCTGTCGTCGGCGGGTTTGAAGGACTCGTACTGCAGGGCCAGTTCGCCGACCAGGGGATGTCGCAGGCGCTTGACGCCGTGGCTCTTCTCCTTGACGTCGTGCGTGGCCCACAGCCGGCCGAAGTCCTCGCTCTTCACCGACAGCTCGCCGACCAGAGCCGACAGCCGGGGGTCGTCCGGGTAGCAGCCGGCCTCCATGCGCAACGCGCAGACGATGTCGATCGCCTTCTGCTCCCAGTCCACGAAGAGATCACGGTAGTCGGGCCGCAGGAAGACCAGGCGCGCCCAGTTCCGCTCCTGCGCGGGCAGCTCCGACCAGTCGCCGAAGACGGCCGCCGCCATCCGGTTCCACGCCAGGATCTCCGCGCGCCGCCCCACGACGTACGCCGGGATCCCGTCCATCGTGTCCAGCAGCTGCCGCAGCGAGGACCGCACCTGCTGGGTACGGAACGTCTGCTTCTTCTTGTGCTTCGGCTTCGCCAGATGCGTCAGGTGCGCGTGCTCGGCGTCGGTCAGCCGGAGCGCGCGGGCGATCGAGTCGAGCACCTCGGCCGACACATTGCGTCCGTTGCCCTGTTCCAGGCGGGTGTAGTAGGCCACCGACACCCCGGCCAGCCGGGCCAGTTCCTCACGGCGCAGCCCCGGCACCCTGCGCTGCCGGCCGTAGTCCGGCAGCCCCACGTCCTCCGGCTTCAGCCGGGCGCGCCGGGTGCGCAGGAACTCGCTGAGCTCGGCACGCCGGTCCAGCCCCGCACCGGCACCGGCCTGCGCACCGGTGTCCGCGGCGGGGCCCCCTGCGGCGTCGGGCTGTTCGTCCATGCGTCCAGTATTCACGGTCGTACGCACCCGAACCTGACCCCGCCAGTGGTAGGCACGGGGAACGTAGGCAGAAGTGTGACCTGGGTGGATACGGGTTCCGCGGGCAGGCTGGAGGCCGTGTCCCGGCCGGAAGGCAGCCGGCCCCGAACGACCGCTAGGAGAACCCCGGCATGACCACTGTCGCCGCGTACGCCGCACCCGTTGCCAAGGCTCCGCTGGAGCGCACCACCATCGAGCGCCGTGCGGTCGGCGAGTTCGATGTGCTGATCGACATCAAATTCGCCGGAATCTGCCATTCCGACATCCATCAGGCCCGCGAGGGCTGGGGCGAGGCGATCTTCCCGATGGTCCCGGGCCACGAGATCGCCGGCGTCGTCTCCGAGGTGGGCCCCGGCGTCACCCGGTTCAAGACCGGCGACCGCGTGGGCGTCGGCTGCATGGTCGACTCCTGCCGCGAGTGCGAGAACTGCAAGGCCGGCCTGGAGCAGTACTGCGTCAACGGCGCGACCATGACGTACAACGGGATCGGCAGGGACGGCGAGCCGACCCACGGCGGCTACTCGGAGAAGATCGTCGTCGACCAGAACTACGTCGTGCGCATCCCCGACGGCCTGTCCCTCGACGTCGCCGCACCGCTGCTGTGCGCCGGCATCACCACGTACTCCCCGCTCAGGCACTGGAACGCGGGCCCGGGCAAGAAGGTCGCCGTCCTCGGCATGGGCGGCCTCGGCCACATGGCCGTCAAGATCGCCCACGCGCTCGGCGCCGAGGTGACCGTGCTGTCCCAGTCCCTGCGCAAGAAGGACGACGGGCTGGGGCTGGGCGCCGACCACTACCACGCCACCAGCGACCCGCGGACCTTCGAGGACCTGCGGGGCACCTTCGACCTGATCGTCTCCACGGTGTCCGCGCCGCTGGACTTCGGGGCGTTCCTGTCGCTGCTGAAGACCGACGGCGCGCTGGTGAACGTCGGCGCCCCGGAGGAGCCCGTCTCCCTCAACCTCTTCTCGGTGATCGCCGGCCGCAAGACGCTGGCCGGCTCCAGCATCGGCGGTATCGCCGAGACCCAGGAGATGCTCGACTTCTGCGCCGAGCACGGCATCGGCGCCGAGATCGAACTGATCGCCGCGTCCGAGATCAACGACGCCTACGAGCGGGTGCTGAACAGCGATGTGCGCTACCGCTTCGTGATCGACAGCGCCACGATCTGATCCCGCCGTCCACAGGGCCCCGGCGGCACCGCGCCCCGGGGCCCTCGGCGCGTCCCGCGGCGACCGGGCGGCCCACGCCCTACAGGCGGCTCAGCATGAGGGAGAGGGCGGCGGCCGCGGCGCTGCGATTGCCGTCCCGCTTGGCCGTGCGCACGACGTACGACTGCATCAGGTACTTCCCTTTGCGGCCACTGAGATACGTGTAGTAGTTGTCCGCCGTCCGGCCCTTCTCGTCGGTGACCCGGTGACCCTCCTCGGTCGCCACTTCGTCGAATCCCCTCAGCGCGGGAACGTCCACCGCGTGGACGTCCTCCCACCGCGCCTTGCCGGCGGCGTCGTGTTCCGTACGGCAGTGATCCGTGTCCGCGCGCAACCGGGCGATGTCGGCCCGGGCCGAAGCGGCGTCCCGGTAGACCACCAGCCGCGCATAGGCGACCACCGTCCGGTCCGGTGTGCCGACGGTGCGCTGCAGGGCCGCCAGCGCACCGGCGATCGGCTGCGCCAGGTACGCGCAGTTCCGGTCGGTGAGGCCCTGGGCCATCTCGGTGTTCTCGTAGGCGGCGCCGCGTACGAAGCCCGCGCCCCAGTCCGAGGGCGACAGCGTCACACGCCTGGCGAGACCGCGCGCTGCCGCGGGCGTGCCGACGTCCTGCCGCCCACCGCCCATGGAGATGACCAGGAGCGCCACCGCGATCGCCACGACCACGGCCCCGGCGCCGACGAGCGCGGGGAGCGAGCGCCACCAGCGACGACGCCGAGGGACCGGCGGACCGGGCTTCGCGCCCCCGTGCAGCGGGCCGTGCGGCGGGCCGTGCGGGCGAGTGCTCACGTCGCTCCTGTACCACCCGGGGGCGCGGCGCCCTCCGGCCGGGAACGGGGATCACCTGACTGACCGGCGAGCCCGCCTCAGAGCCGGCTGTACTTCTCGATGTCCTCGGTGAACTCCTCGATCGCCTGCCCGGTGAGCGTGGGCCGGGTGTCGGCGATCGCGGCCATGTAGTCCTCGGTGGTGGCGGCCCGGCCCTTGCGGTACGTGACCTCGCGCTCGAACGCCGCCTGCGCGCCCTTGCGCGCCGCGAACTCGATGTCGGCCGGGGTGAACAGCTCACTGGCGGCGACCAGCCGGGTGACGTCGACCGAATCGGCGGCGGGACCGAGGTAGCGGGACCAGATCGCCGCGCGGGCGGTGGGATCGGGCGGCCCGATCGGGATGACGTAGTCGAACCGGCCCGGCCGCAGGAACGCCGCGTCGAGCAGGCGCACCGAGTTGGTCGCGCAGGTCAGCAGCCGGGCGTCGTGCTCCCGGAAGCCGGGGATCAGTTTCAGCAACTCGTTGGTCACGCCGTGCCCCGGGTCGACCGCCCGTCCGGACCGTGCGCCGGCGATCTCCTCGACCTCGTCGATGAACAGCACCACCGAGTCGAGCTCCGCCAGGTCCGCGAACGCGGACCGCAGCGCGGCGGCCAGCCCCTCGTTGGTGTCGGCCGCGAGCCGGGACGGGAAGAGTTCCACGAACGGCCAGCCGAGCCGCGAGGCCACCGCCTTGGCGAAGCTGGTCTTCCCAGTGCCGGGCGGGCCGAACAGGATGACCGCCTTCGGCGGGGCGACGCCGAAGCGGTCGGCCAGCGCCGGCTCCGTCAGCGGAAGCACGACACGGCGTTCCACGACCTGCTTCTCCTGCTCCATGCCCGCCATGGCACCCCAGAGCCCCTCGGGCAGCATGCGCCCGCCCAGCGCCGAGAGGACACCGGCGTGGGTGGCGTCCCGCGGTTCGAGCTTCTCGTAATAGGTCAGGTCGCCGCGGAACTGGTAGCCGGAGTGCTCCAGAGCCCTCGTGCCCGCCGCGCCCGCGGGCAGCAGGGCACTGATGCGGCGCACGCCCTGTGCCCGCAGGCGCCGTTCCAGCTCGGCGAGGAGCGCGCTGCCGATACCGCGCTCGCGCCAGCGGGAGGCGAGCGCGACCAGAAGAACCCAGCCCCGCTTGCCCTGCGCCTGCGCCACGGCCATCCCCACCAGCTCGTCCCCGACCACCGCGACCACCGCCATCTGCCCGGCCTGAGCGGTCGCCATCACCTCGGCGAGTGGAAAGACCGGCTTCTCGTCGGTCAGGCGGCTCTGCTCCCAGATCTGGATCGCCTGGTCGAGGTCGTCGTCGTGATAGTCACGCAGCTGCCACGCGGGCATCACCACCACCTCGCCCGACTCGGGACTCCCATTCTTCCCGCTCCGGGCTCGCCCGACGAACCGAGCAAACCGGGTGAATCGTGCGAGCCGTCCCGCGTGGTCCTGTGTGCGGCTCTCGGCGGGGCCGAGGCGACGGATCGCAGCAGCCCGGCCGGTGGCAAGTGCTGCTCACTCGATTGGCGGCGCACTCCTCGCCGGGGTGAGTCAGGTCCCCGCGCGGTCGTCCGGTGCGCAGACGGTGCCGTGGGCCCTGCGCGGCAAGGGCGAAAGCGTGCTGTTCCGGTCGGCACCCCTGTCGTGAGTACCCCCGAGCGCGGGCGGAGCCGATTGCGGCCGACGCGAGGCCACCTTAGCTTCAGGGCGTCGGATTCTTCCGATAAGCCCGACATAGGTATATGTGTCGGCTTTTCGTGGTGACATCGAATGGAGCATTCATGTCGGTCATGACCGGTACCCAACCCCTGCAGCAGTACGGCCCGCAGATCGGCGGCCCGCAGATGGGCGGTCCGCAGCAGCAGATCGCGCAGGTGGTCCAGCAGTCGATCCAGCAGGCCTGCCAGCAGGCGAGCCAGCAGATCGCCCAGCGCATGCAGCAGTCGCTGCAGCAGATCCAGCAGGTTCAGCAGCAGCTCCAGCAGCAGGGCATGGCCCAGCAGGCGCACCCGTACCTCGCTCTCGCGCTGCACCAGACGCTGCAGACGGGCATCCGTCACGCGGTGGAGCAGTCCGTGCAGCAGGCGCTGCCGACCGCGATCGTGACTCTGCTGCAGCAGAGCCAGCAGGGCCAGCAGGGCCAGCACCAGTGGGGTGGCGGGTACGGCCAGTCCTTCGGCCAGCAGTTCCCGCAGTACCAGCAGCCTGGCTTCGGCCCGATGGGTCAGCCCTTCGGCATCGGCTGATCCCTGGGCGGCGCGTGATGCGGTGTGCCCCGGAGTGGTTTCCGGGCACACCGCATCACCGTGGAAGCGCGGGTCTCGCGTGAACGCGAGCCTCACGTGATGCGCGGGTCTCACCGTGGAAGCGCGAGCCGCCCGTCGCCGGATCAGAAGCGCGAGCAGGAGTACGAGCAGGAGCACGAGTCGGACGTAGGCGTGGTGAAGGTGGACGTAATGGTCAAGGAAAGGCCCGAAATCAACCGCGAGAGCGGGTCCGAGGGCGCGGGGGCGGGTGGGCCGGCACCCGAGGGCAAGGAGACGGCGCCACGCAAGAAGGGCGCCCAGTCACCGGTCACGGTGCGGCCGCGCCGCGAGCGCTACCTGGTGACGCCGGTGCCGCGGCATCTGCTCCCGCCGGGAGTGCCCGAACTCAGCATGGACGCGGTGTGCGACCGGCTGGACCGGATGCCCGAGGCCAAAGTGATCCGCAGACTGCAGCCGTCGGAGAAGCTCCGGTCGGCCGGACTGAACCCCTCCTGCCCGGAAGTCGCGGTCGTCGAGGCGGCCGAGGCCCAGGTACCGGCGATGCGGTCGTTGCCCGTGCACATCGAGCCGGACCTGCCGCTGTCCGGCACCGGACCCGCCGCCGCTGCGACCGCGGGGGTTCTGCCACTGCGCGATCCGGGGCTGGTCCTGCCGCTGGAAGAGCCCGTGGACATCACCTTGCGCGTCTGCGGCCCGGACGGCGAACCGGTGGCCGGCGCGGGGGTGTTCCTGATCGGCGAGACCTGGCCGAGCCAGGGCATCACAGGACCCGACGGAACCGTCACCATCACGTCGGCGACGGAGACCGCGCAGTCACTGCAGTCCCTGTACGTCCGGCCCAGGAGCGGTTACACGGACCGCTGGATCCAACGCCCGGACCTGTCGAGTACCCGGGAGAACCTCGTCACCCTCACCCCCCTGGCCCAGGTGTACCCGGAGCTGGAGCAGCGGCAGCAGTACGGCTGGGGTCAGCAGGCCATGCGGCTGGACCGGCTGCCGCCCACGTTCCGCGCCTTCGGTGTCAAGATCGCGGTCATCGGTTCGGGCGTCAGTGCCGAACACCCCGATCTGAAACAACGGGTGGCTTCCGGGATCGATCTCGTTCGCGGTACGGACAAGGAGGCGTGGGCCCGTGACGTGGTGGGGAGCGGCACCCACACGGCGGGCATCATCGTCGGTGCCGACACCGGCAAGGGCATCATCGGCATCGCGGTCGACGCCGAGCTCGAGGTCTGCCAGGTGATGCCCGACGGACATTTCAGCGACCTGATCGCCGCCCTGGACCACTGCATCGAACGCGAGATCGACATCGCCCACATCGCCGTGGCGACCCCGTACTCGTCGGCCCTGGTCGCACGCAAACTCGCGGACGCCGGGGCGGCGGGCATCGCCTGCGTCGCACCGGCCGGTGACACCGGCGGGCCGGTCGCCTTCCCCGGCTCGTTGCCCACCGTGTTCGCCGTGGGCGCGCTGGGCGCCTTGGGTACGTACCCGCCGGACACCTCCCACGGCACCCATTCCGGTGCGCAGCTGACACCGGAGGGACTGTTCGCCGCACCGTTCAGCTGCTACGGCCCCGGTGTCGACGCGGCCGCCCCCGGCGTCGCCGTCCTGTCCTGCGCGCCCCAGGACGGATACGCGGTCCTGGACGGCACCGGCGCCGCCGCGGCCCACGTGGCCGGCCTCGCGGCCCTCGTGCTCGCTCACCACGAGGACTTCCACGGTCAGCTGCTGCCGCGCGGACCTGGCCGGGTGCAGCATCTCTTCGAGATCATCGCCGCCAGCTGCCGTCTGCCGGCCACCCCGGGCACGGCGGAGGCGGCCCGCCTCGGACGCGGCCTGCCCGACGCCCTCGTAGCCCTCGGCCTGGCCCCCGCGGTACTACTCGCCCCTGGCCTGTCGCACTACGCGCCGTCCATGGCCGGTTAGTTCTCCTCTCCGGCAGCTCCACAGAACGGCACCCGTCCGGCGAGCCGGGTGCCGTTCCTTCGTTCGGTCGGCCTGAAGTCACAGCCATGTGGTCGCGGGCCAGATGCCACATGGCCACCGGTCGGACTGAAGATCCGCGCCTCCGTACAGGTGTTGCCCGCCCTGGCCGCAGCGCTGCGGTTCGACCGGCACGAGCGCGATCACCTTGTCCGGCTTGCAGAACCGCCCCGATTGCTCAGTGCGGCAGTGTCGCCGGGCTGCCGCCGTTCGCCTCGTAGCCCGCCACCGCCAGGGCCCGGTAGACGGCGAACTCCGCCGCCGGGTCCTCGCCCAGCGTCCAGGGCAGGGCGCCCACGTGACCGTCGACGTGTATCAGCTGGTCCATGGCCTCGGCCCACCGCTCGGAGCGGACCAGGAAGAAGACCAGCAGGTGGCGCACGTGCGCCGACATCGGGTCGTCGGGGCTTGCCGCGTGCACCGCGAAGAGCGCGCCGTGGATCGCCTTCGTCACCACCTCGCTCTGGTAGAAGCTGCTGACCAGGTTGACCTCGGGCAGGTGCTCGAAGACCGCGAACAGGGGCAGTGCCGCCAGCAGCGAGCCCTGGGGTGCGCGGGCCGCCGCGGCCTGAGCGAAGGACATCGCCAGCTCGCGCGAGCCGTGCCACTTCTCGCACCAGTAGTGCAGGGCCGCCAGGTGCGCCCCCATGTGGGTCGGCGCGCGGTCCAGGATCTTGAGCCAGAGCTTTTCGAACTCCGGCTGCGAGTACGCGAGTCCGCGCGCCACCGACAGCTCGATGATGTACGGGATCGGGTCGCCGGGAGCCAGCAGTGCCGCTTGGCCGCACGCGTCCCTGGCCTCCTCCATGATGATGCGGAACTCGTCCGTCCCCGGCGTCGACGTCCGCCATGCCTGCTGCACCAGGAACTCGGCGTGCACCGCCGCGCCGCCCGGGTCCTTGGGCGCCTCGGCCCGCCACACCCGCAGCCACTGCCCGCCGGGCGTCTCGTGGATCCCGCCGGGCCGCTGCTGCAGCTCCAGCGCCGCGGCACCCGCGAAGGCCTGCACGCGCTGCCAGCGCCGCTCGCTCTCCGTCTCCGTGCCCGCAAGGAGCTGGGCGGCCGCGCGGTGGTCCTGGGTGCGCTGGACGAGCTCCAGGACGTCCAGCAGGTCCTGGTCGGGGCCGGGCATGCGGACGTCCAGCTCCTCCTGCCGCACGAATCCGTAGTTCGCCGGGTCCGCGGCGTCAGGGTGTCCCGGCGGAACCTGCTCGATCATCCCGCGCCTGCGCCTGAGGAACGGAAGCAGCACGACGCTCAGCATGACCAGCGCCATCAGGACCCAGAGAATCTCCATGCCTCAAGCGAACCAGACGGCGCCGACACTTGGCCAACGTGTTCGACGGGCCTGTGGAAAACCCCCTCCGCGCGTCGTCCGAGCCCCGCCGTCCGTCACCGGTCGCGCGGGCGCACTACCCTCGGTGGTCATGAGCGACAGGCATATGAGTCAGCACTTCGAGACACGTGCGATCCATGCGGGCAACACCGCCGATCCCCTCACCGGCGCCGTCGTCCCGCCGATCTACCAGGTTTCGACCTACAAGCAGGACGGCGTGGGCGGTCTGCGCGGCGGTTACGAGTACAGCCGCAGCGCCAACCCGACGAGGACCGCCCTGGAGGAGAACCTCGCCGCCCTGGAGGGCGGCCGCCGGGGGCTCGCGTTCGCGTCCGGACTGGCGGCCGAGGACTGCCTGTTGCGTACGCTGCTCGCCCCGGGCGACCACGTGGTGATCCCCAACGACGCGTACGGCGGCACGTTCCGTCTCTTCGCCAAGGTCGTCTCCCGGTGGGGCGTGGAGTGGTCGGTGGCCAACACCAGCGACCCGGCCGCCGTGCGGGACGCCATCACGCCGAGGACCAAGGCCGTATGGGTGGAGACCCCCTCCAACCCGCTGCTCGGCATCACCGACATCGCCGCCCTCGCTCAGGTCGCCCGGGACGCGGGCGCGAAGCTCGTCGTCGACAACACCTTCGCCACGCCGTACCTGCAGCAGCCGCTCTCGCTCGGCGCGGACGTCGTCGTGCACTCGCTCACCAAGTACATGGGCGGCCACTCGGACGTCGTCGGCGGCGCGCTGATCGTCAACGACGCCGGGCTGGGCGACGAGCTGGCGTACCACCAGAACGCGATGGGCGCGGTCGCGGGCCCCTTCGACTCCTGGCTGGTGCTGCGCGGCACCAAGACGCTCGCGGTGCGCATGGACCGGCACAGCGCGAACGCCGTCAAGGTCGCCGACATGCTGTCCCGGCACGCGCGCGTGACGCGCGTCCTGTATCCGGGGCTGCCGGAGCACCCCGGTCACGAGATCGCCGCCAAGCAGATGAAGGCGTTCGGCGGCATGGTGTCCTTCCAGGTCGAGGGCGGCGAGGAGGCGGCCGTCGAGGTCTGCAACCGCGCCAAGGTGTTCACGCTCGGCGAGTCCCTGGGCGGCGTCGAGTCGCTGATCGAGCACCCGGGCCGTATGACCCACGCCTCCGCGGCCGGCTCCGCCCTGGAGGTCCCCGCCGACCTGGTCCGGCTGTCCGTGGGCATCGAGAACGTCGACGACCTGCTGGAGGACCTGCAGCAGGCCCTCGGCTAGCGATCAGGCCGAGCACACACCCGCGCGCGGGCGCCGTGTTCTCACCAGCCGGTCAGGGGTGGGGTCGTCTGCGACGGCGGCTCCACCCAGGGTCGTACCGTCACCGCCCACACGACGAAGGCCACGGTCGCGGCGAGAAGCAGCAGCCACATCACGCGACGGACGGCCGTCCGGCGGCGCAGCATGCGGCCGCCGCGTCGTACGACGTCCTCGTACAGGTCCGGCGGCACCTGCGGCGGCGTCTGCTCCAGCAGCCGCCGCACGGCCGCCTCACGCTCGGTCCGGTTCATTCCCGTCTCCTCCCACGGTCCGCGCTCAGCCGGCGCGGCCGGCGCGGCCGGCCACCCGCAACGGGCATCCGGTGCCCACGCGCGCGTGGAGGTCGGCCCGCAGGGCCGCCAGTTCGGCCATACGGGTGGCGATGACCGGGATCTTGTCCCCGTACAGTGCGGACAACGCCTCGGCCCGGTCGGGCGCGTCGCGCAGTTCCTCACCGTGCCGGGCGATCTCCGCGAGCGTGAACCCCGGCGTCTGGGCGGTTCGGACGCAGTGCAGCCGCGTCACCGCCTCGAGCGGGAAGTCGCGGTAGCCGCCCGCCGCCCGCCGCCCCGTGACGAGGCCGGCCTTCTCGTAGAAGCGGATGCTGTCCTTCGTCATGCCCGCTCGTGCGGCCAGTTCCCCGATGTGCATGGCACTCCCCCGGGACCGTCGGCTTGACCGTGGAGCGTACTCCACTGTTCAGCGTGAGGCGTCGCTTCAGCGTGAGGCATCGCTGCCGCCGGGACCGGCGGGAGCCCTGTCGTGATCCGTCATTTCGCGCCCACCGGCCTTCCTGCCTTCGCGTCGTACGCGCCAGTGCCTGGTACGACCTCCTCGCAACGGCGGCCCTCCCGACGCCGTGGACGTACGTGCTGGTGCACGACGGGCTGTCGTCGGCGGATGCCGCGCTCGGGCTGGGCGGCCTGCCGGTGGCAGGTGTACGCCCTGGCCCACGGCGCCACGCGGCTGCTGTGGCCGTTCTTCTTCGTGGAGGCGGCGTTCGGCGTCGTCCAGCTGGTGCTGCGGTGGCGGGCCCGGCGCACCGGCCCGTTCACGACGGGGCCATCTTGGGGCCGCGCACCGCGGGTGCGGGGTGACGCGACGGGTGGGTGAGGGTGGTGATCGCCCGGTCGCAGATGACGCGGACGCGTTCCACGGGCAGGCCGAGCAGTGCCGCCGCCTGCTCCTCGGCGACTCCCTCGTACAAGCGCAGGACGAGGACCAGACGCTCGCGGGGGGTAAGACCGGCCAGGGTGCCGACGGGGCGCCTACGGGTGCGGCCGAAACCGCCGTACCGGTGCCACGCCTCGCGCGCGAAGCGGGTGGCCAGGTACTGGCGGGCGCGGTCGTACGGATCCTCGCCGCGCAGCCGGTCCCAGCACGCGTACGTGTGGGCGAGGGCCAGCGTCAGCAGGCGCCGCGCGCGCGGGTTGTCGTCCGGTGCCTCCGCGGTGAGGAGCGTGGCGGCATGCAGCAGCCGCCCGGCCGCGCCCGCGACGAACGCCTCGAACTCCCGGGCCCGGCGAGCGCCTTGGGACGCCTGCCGTTCTCGCACCGTGCCTCCCGCCGAGGGCACCCTGAGGAAACGGGACCCCGCGCGCGTGCCGGACTCGAACGGCGTACGACGGGGGTCCGGTCTCATCTGAGGCCAGGGGTGGCCTTTCGGTCAAGAGCCGCGCGGGTGGTTCGAGGCCTCCGGCCGGCTCAGGACGCCGGCGGTGCCTCCGGCACCGGCATGCCCTGGGTGGCCTGGCGGGCGGAGAGGGCGTGGTTGAAGCGGGTCAGGAGGGTGCAGAAGGCCTCGCGCTCCTCGGGCGCCCAGTCCTGGGTCAGCTCGGCCATCAGCCGGCGCCTCGACGAGCGGACCTCCTCCAGACGCGCCAGCCCGCGCGGGGACAACTGCAGTACGACCGCACGCCCGTCCTCGGGGTGCGAGGTGCGCCTGACGAGCCCGGTGTCGACGAGCGGAGCCACCTGCCGGGTGACCGTGGAGGAGTCGATGCCCATGCTCGCGGCCAGCGCCTTGACGCCCATCGGGCCCTCCTTGTCCAGGCGGTTGAGCAGCAAGTATGCGGCGCGGTCCATGGAGTTGCGCACCTGACCGACCCCGCCGAGACGGGTCTGTTCCGCACGGCGGGCGAACACCGCCACCTCGTGCTGGAGGGTGTCGAGAAGACCGGTGTCACCGGCGGTCGTCATGTCCATCGACATTTCAGGTGTTGTGGGCATGGCCGGGGGCTCACTTCTGAAGGGCTGCTGGGTTGGGGGACAGGGTACGCGGCCGGGGGGCAGGTCGTACCGGCGCTGCACAAACCGGTCTCGGAGGTTGGTCACACCAGTCTGCAGCGTCTGTGAACTGCGAGACTTGAGTCATGAGCTACAGCACGGCTGACTCCTTGCGGCCCGTCACCCTCGACGACGTGCGCGGGGCCCAGAAGATGCTCTCGGGCATCGCGCGGGTGACCGCGATGGAGGGCAGCAGGCACCTGTCCCAGCAGGTGGGCGCGCCGGTGCACCTCAAGTGCGAGAACCTCCAGCGGACCGGATCCTTCAAGCTGCGCGGCGGCTACGTCCGGATCGCCGGCCTGCTGCCGGAGGAACGTGCCGCCGGGGTGGTGGCCGCCAGCGCCGGCAACCACGCCCAGGGCGTGGCGCTGGCGTCGTCGCTGCTCGGCGTGCACGCCACGGTGTTCATGCCGAAGGGCGCACCGCTGCCGAAGATCAGCGCCACCCAGGACTACGGCGCCGAGGTGCGCCTGCACGGCCAGGTGGTCGACGAGACGCTGGCCGCCGCCCAGGAGTACGCGGCCGAGACGGGCGCGGTGTTCATCCATCCGTTCGACCACCCCGACATCATCGCGGGGCAGGGCACGGTCGGGCTGGAGATCCTGGAGCAGTGCCCGGAGGTGCGGACGATCGTCGTAGGGATCGGCGGCGGCGGGCTCGCGGCGGGTATCGCGGTCGCGGTGAAGGCGCTCAGGCCGGACGTGCGGATCGTGGGGGTGCAGGCGGCGGGGTCGGCGGCGTATCCGCCCTCGCTGACCGCGGGGCGGCCGGTGACGATCGAGAACCCGGCGACGATGGCCGACGGCATCAAGGTCGGCCGGCCGGGCGACGTGCCGTTCGCAATCATCCGCGACCTGGTGGACGAGATCCGCACGGTCACCGAGGACCAGCTGTCCGCCGCGCTGCTGCTGTGTCTGGAGCGGGCCAAGCTGGTCGTCGAGCCGGCCGGGGCGAGCCCGGTCGCCGCGCTGCTGGGCGGGGCGGAGAGCGTCGAGGGACCGGTCGTGGCGGTGCTGTCCGGGGGCAATGTCGACCCGGTGCTGCTCCAGCGCGTGCTGCGGCACGGCATGGCCGCGCAGGGCCGGTACCTGGCCGTTCGGCTGCGCCTGACGGACCGGCCGGGGGCTCTGGCCACACTGCTCGGGGTGTTGTCAGTGGTCGACGCTAACGTCCTCGACGTGAGCCATGTACGGACCGACCCACGGCTCGGGCTCACGGAGGCGGAGGTGGAGCTGCACCTGGAGACGAAGGGCCCGGCGCACTGCGCCGAGGTCGGCCAGGCCCTGCGCGACGCCGGTTACACGGTCATCGACTGAGGGCGCCGGAGCGGCGGAACACCGAGGTCAGGCCCCTCTTCGTCACTCATTCGGGAAAGACCGTTGAGACACGCGATACATCGCGTTATGGTGTGTCTCGCATTCACCCCTCACGCGCAGCACCCCAGACCACAACTGATCTTTTTCAACCCGACGACGTGGAGACTCATATGCCAGGCGCCATCTATGCCGAGGGTCTGGTGAAGACCTTCGGCGATGTAAGGGCTCTGGACGGCGTCGACCTCGACGTGCCCGAAGGCACGGTGCTGGGACTGCTCGGGCCGAACGGCGCGGGCAAGACCACCACGGTCCGCTGCCTGACGACCCTGTTGCGCCCCGACAGCGGCAAGGCCGTCGTCGCGGGCATCGACGTGCTCAAACAACCCAACGAGGTGAGGCGGTCCATCGGCCTGTCCGGCCAGTTCGCCGCGGTCGACGAGTACCTGACCGGCCGCGAGAACCTACAGATGGTCGGCCGGTTGTACCAGATGAAGGCCAGGGCCGCCAAGGCCCGTGCCGCGGAGCTGCTGGAGCAGTTCAACCTCGCGGACGCCGCCGACCGGCCCACCAAGACCTACTCCGGCGGCATGCGCCGCCGGCTCGACCTGGCGGCCGCACTTGTCGTCTCCCCGCCGGTGATGTTCATGGACGAGCCGACGACCGGCCTCGACCCGCGCAACCGCCAGCAGCTGTGGGAGGTCATCAAGCAACTGGTCTCCGGCGGCACCACCCTGCTGCTGACCACCCAGTACCTGGAGGAGGCCGACCATCTCGCCCACGACATAGCGGTGGTCGACCAGGGCCGGGTGATCGCCCGTGGCACCTCCGACCAGCTCAAGGCCCGCACCGGCGGCGAGCGCGTCGAGGTCGTGGTGCACGAGCGCGAGCACATCGCGACCGCCTCCGAGGTGCTGCGCGGCTTCGGCAAGGGCGACACCACCGTCGAGGAGCACACCCGCAAGCTCACCGTGCCCGTCACCGGCGGCGCCAAGCTGCTGGCCGAGGTCATCCGCGAGCTCGACACCCGCGGCATCGAGATCGACGACATCGGGCTGCGCCGCCCGACCCTCGACGACGTCTTCCTCTCCCTGACCGGCCATGTGGCGGAGGTCAAGGACGAGGACAACGGCGCGACGGGTGCCAAGGGCGCCAAGGGCGCCAAGGGCACGGACGTCAAGGACCACAAGGGCGCCAAGGAGGCCGTCAAGTGAGTGCCGTCAGCGACACCGCGCGGGTGGCCGCGCCCGGCAACGCCGTCAGCCAGTCGATCCGTGACTCACTGGTCGTTGCGCAACGCAACCTGATTCGTATGTCGCGGATCCCGGAGATGGTGATCTTCGGACTCATTCAGCCGATCATGTTCGTAGTGCTGTTCTCCTACGTCTTCGGCGGCTCCATGCGGATCGGCAACACCACCGACCCGACCGCCTACAAGAACTTCCTGATGGCGGGCATCTTCGCGCAGACCGTCACGTTCGCCACCGCCAGCTCCGGCGCGGGCATCGCCGACGACATGCACAAGGGCCTCATCGACCGCTTCCGCTCGCTGCCCATGGCGCGCGGCGCGGTGCTCACCGGGCGCACCTTCGCGGACCTGGTGCAGACGGCGCTCACACTGCTCGTCCTCGCCGTCGTCGCCCTGCTGGTCGGCTGGCGCGTCGGGTCGAACGGCGACACGAACGTCGGCAAGGTCCTGGGCGCCTTCGGCCTGCTCCTGCTGCTCGGCTACGCGTTCACCTGGATCGGTGCGCTGATCGGCCTGACGGTCCGTACGCCCGAGGCGGCCACCTCGGGCGGACTGATCTGGCTGTTCCCGGTGACCTTCATCTCCAACGCTTTCGTGGACTCCGGCAACATGACGCCGTGGCTGCGCCACATCGCGGAGTGGAACCCCTTCAGCGCCACCGTCCAGGCCTGCCGGGTGCTCTTCGCCAACCCCGGCCAGTCCCACTCGACCGCCTGGCCCATGCAGCACCCGGTCTGGGCCTCCCTGATCTACTCGGTCCTGATCATCCTGATATTCCGCACACTCGCGGTCCGCAAGTACCGCCGGGCGGCCGGTTGACGCCTCCGGGCAGGACGTCCATACCGCGAGTTCGTCGAGATCGCAGCCGACTCAGCTGTTGGATTCTTACCCTTCCCCAGAAAAAGACAAGTTGCTTCAAATGGGCAATAAGTCTCGATTTTTCGCTCACCCAAAGTGAGGGTAGGGGCTCCCAGTAATAACCCACTGCAAGTAGCGGAACCCGCACTGCTACGATTTGCAGTATGGGACCTTTGAATCCACCCCGCCCCGAGCTCATCGTCGGCTTAATCTGTTTCTTCTCGGTCGTCGGAGTCTTTGCGAAGCTGCTGGTTCCACGCATCCAGAAGACGCTCACGGAACGCGAAGATGCGATCGAGGGCACCATCGGGCGCGCGGAAGCGATCCACGACGAAGCCCGGCGTATTTACGCCGAGTACCAAGCGGAACTCAGCGCGGCTCGTCACGAGGCGGCACAGGTTCGCCAAACCGCCAAGGAGGAGGGAGCTGCCCTCCTGGCTACCCTGCGCGCCGAGGGGCAGAAGCAGCGAGAGCATCTTGTGGCGGCAGCCAAGACGCAGCTGGAGGCGGACCGGATCATCGCTGAGGCAGAACTGCGCGAGGACGTCTTCACCTTGGCGACCGAACTTGCAGGTCGCATCGTCGGTGAACCGCTCAATGACTTGCCGAGGGCACGCGTCATCGCAGATGACTTCTTCACCAAGGTGGATGTCGAGATTTCGACGAAGAAGTGAACCGATTGGTGCACGGTCTTCGGTAGGGGACACCAATCACAGCTCGCGGACCGTCGCAGGGACCAGATCACAACGATCTGGGCCCTGCTTTTTTTGTCTTTTCGCCGCCTCGCAAGTGCTGCTTACCAAGTTGTCTCTGGGGAGGGATCTGCTGGTAAACAGGCGACTCCGCCGGGAAGTCTGCCGGTCGGATTGCCTGGTCCAAGATCGCCACTCCGACAAGGATGAGGAGCGAGGTAACTAGGCCCTGATGACGCTGACGGCGGATCAATTGAGGTGAAAGAATGAGACAGGCGAAATTCTGCAGCTGTCGGCCAGGAATGACCGTCTGGCTCACGGGTCTGCCGAGTGCCGGCAAGACCACGATCGCCCACGAGTTGGCGGCGCGGCTGCGTGCGGACGAGCGCCGTGTCGAGGTGCTCGACGGTGACGAGGTCCGTAGGTCCGTCCCGGCGGGCCTCGGCTTCAGCCCCGAGGACCGGCACACCAACGTGCAACGTGTCGGAGTACTCGCAGAAGTGCTGGCCCGAAACGGCATCGCGGTCCTTGTTCCAGTCGTCGCCCCATACGCAGACAGCCGTGACGCCGTGCGCAAGCGGCACGAGGACGCGGGCGCTGCATACGTTGAGGTACATGTGGCAACTCCCCTCGAGGTCTGCCGTGAACGGGACGTCAAGGGGCTGTACGCCAAGCAGGGGACGGGCGAGATATCCGGGCTGACCGGGGTCGACGACCCGTACGAGGAGCCCGTCGCTCCCGACCTACGGATCGCGGGCCGCCCTCAAAGCGTCGAGGAGTCGGTGGACGAGGTCTGGCAACTACTTGCCGCCCGGGAATTGGTGTGACGGCGGCCTCACTGCACAATGCCCTGCCGGCGTCGCAGCGTTTCAGCACCCGGGACGGCGACGCAGGAACCGGTCAGGTCGTCCGTCTGCCGCACCTGGATGCGCTGGAGTCCGATGCGGTGCACATCTTGAGCGGGACGTCTTCCGGCGGGGCGGGATGTGGCTGACCGCGGGTGAGTGGGGCGGTGCCCGGCAGGGGGAGCGGGTGGAGAGGCGGCGGGTGC